>JAFGVM010000030.1 GCA_016937995.1 Candidatus Delongbacteria bacterium | reverse complement strand
TCAGGAAGAGAAATGTGAAACCAATGAGTATCTTGGAACTTTAGAGGAAAATACTGTAACGATATCCCAAAGTGAAAAATGTCATCGAATAAACATTGCACTGATCGGAAATCCAAATAGCGGAAAGACCACTCTTTTTAATCAGCTGTCAGGTGCAAGAGAGAGGGTGGGGAATTATTCAGGAGTAACTGTTGACAGTAAAACTGTTGAGTTACCTTACAAAGATCATATTTTCAGAATAACAGACCTTCCAGGAACTTACTCTATAACATCCTTTTCACCTGAAGAAAAATATGTAAGAGATTACTTAATAAATGAAGTTCCTGATCTTGTTGTCAATGTTGTGGATGCATCTAATCTTGAGAGAAATCTATATCTTACAACTCAATTGATCGATATGGATATAAAGGTGATCGTCGCTTTGAACATGTACGATGAATTAACAAAGAAACAGGATGATTTTGATTTTAAACTTCTCGGAGAAATGCTTGGTATTCCATTTATCCCGACAATTAGTTCAAAAAGTGTTGGAATTGATAAGCTATCTGACAAAATTATAGATGTTTACGAAGATAAAGAACCAACATTGAGACATATTCATATAAATTATGGTGAAAGTATCGAATCATCCATAAAGATCATCAGAGAATCCTTTGTCGGCACTAATAATATTGGTCTTTTATCTAAAATATCTCCAAGATATATAGCTTTAAAACTGTTAGAGAACGATGACGATATAGTTGAGAAGATAAAATCTTCAAAGAATTCGAATGATATATTGGAGAATGTCAAACTTCAGAGAGAGAAAATAGAAAAACAATTCTCAGAACCAATGGATACTTTAATAACTGATTCAAAATATGGGTTTATTGCCGGAGCTTTGAAAGAAACTTTTAAACTTGGTCCAATAAAAAAATTCAATTCTACCAAGATAATAGATTCTTTTGCGACTCATAAATTCTGGGGACTACCGATCTTTTTCATTCTGATGTGGATAATGTTCAAAGCAACATTTTCTTTAGGTCAGTATCCAATGGAATTCCTTGAGTTCCTTGTAGGAACTTTAAGTCATTTTGTGTCGGCAAATCTTTCTGAAGGTATTTTTAAAGATCTGCTTGTGGATGGGATAATAGGCGGTGTCGGTGGAGTAATTGTATTTTTGCCGAATATCCTTATTCTTTTTCTTTTTATTTCATTCTTTGAAGATTCAGGATATATGTCCAGAGCTGTTTTTATCATAGATAAGCTCATGCATAAAATTGGATTGCATGGAAGATCATTTATTCCTTTGATAATGGGATTTGGTTGCAGCGTTCCTGCTATTATGGCTACAAGAACTATAAACAGCAGAAGGAACCGATTTGTAACAATGCTGATCATACCGTTCATGTCATGCGGGGCTAAGCTGCCGGTTTATATACTCCTGATAAATGCTTTTTTCCCTCATAATCAGGGAAGTATTCTGTTCAGTATTTACATGATCGGTGTTCTGATCGCAATTCTGTCCGCTGCTTTTTTAAGAAAAACTTTATTCAAGGGAGATGATGTACCTTTTGTAATGGAACTGCCTCCTTACCGAAAACCTACTGCCAGATCCATATTCTATCATATGTGGGATAAAGCCTACCAGTATCTGAAAAAAATGGGTGGAATAATTCTTGCGGCTTCAATAGTGATATGGGCATTGGGGTATTTTCCCAGGGATCTGTCTGAGCACAAAATTTTCACTCAGGCAGACAAAGTAATTCAGCTCGAAAATTCATATATTGGAAAAATAGGTAAAACAATTGAACCTGTTTTTGATCCATTGGGATTTGACTGGAGAAATAATGTAGCTATTATTTCGGGATTTGCTGGTAAAGAACTTGTTGTAAGTACTTTAGGTGTACTTTACAGCAGCAATGAAGGATCAAGCCTGAAAGAAAAACTTCAACTGGCAAATTCGTTTCAAATTAATAATAGATCAAGTGGTCTTAAGCCATTTGTGTTCATGATATTTATTCTGCTATATATACCATGTATTGCAACGGTTATAGCCATAAAGAACGAAACAAAAACATGGAAATGGGCAATATTTTCAATCCTCTTCACTACTTCAATTGCATGGGTAGTTTCATTTGTAATATTTAACATAGGGAAATTGATCTTATAAAAATTATGTGGCAGACAATTCTAACTATATTAGTAGTTCTTACAGCAGCATTATATTTGATCAAAAAATATTCTTCTGGCAAACCTCACTGCGACCCGGAAGTAGGAAAATGCTCCATGTGTGATCTGAAAGATTCTTGTGGAGATAAGATCGTTAAATAAAAAAGGCTACTGCATTTTACACACAGTAACCTTAAGTTCACAATAAAATATATTAAATGAAGTAGAACAAGGAAGATTCAAATTTTTTGAAGGAGCTTAGTTAACCTAAGTGACTTCGAATAAATTTTAATCTGACAAAGTTATACAAAATTTAATGTGTTTTATTCTGGGCTTATTGCGTCTGATGGACAAACTGCTGCACAAGCACCACAATCAATACAAGCTTCAGCATCAATTTTATAGATATCACCTTCAGTAATACAATCAACCGGACATTCAGGTACACAAGCACCACAAGCTACACAAGCATCACTTATTACATGAGCCATTTTACTCTCCTAATTTAATAATTTTTTTGTTTTCATTCACAATCCCCAAATTAATTAAATTATAATTTTTTGTCAATACATTTTTAAAAACAAAATATTCGTTATAAATTGTATAAAATGATACCTTGACTTGAAAATTACTCTATACTACCTTTCATTCATGTAATTTACTTTGAGATCCGATCTATAATGAAAGATAGAACTAAAGCACTAACCTTTATATTAACCTCAACATTATCATTTTCTTTTATGGGTGCTTTCGTAAAAGCTTTAGGAGATTTCCCGGTTGCTGAAAAAGTTTTTTTCCGAAATACAATAAGCATGATAGTTGCTTTTTCAATTTTAAGTTTTTCTAAAAAATATTCCGCTCAGCGAAAAGACGGGTATTTAAAACTGGTTTTCGGGCAAATTTCCAATCAGAAATTCCTTTTGATCAGATCTGTATTCGGTTTACTTGGTGTAGCTTTTCATTTTTATGCCCTATCTAAGTTATATCTTGCTGACTCACAAATGCTGAATAGAACTTCACCTGTTTTTGTTTCTTTATTTGCATTTTTATTCTTAAAAGAAAAATTATCAAAACTTCAGATATCGACTATCTTTATTGCCCTGATCGGAGCTGTAATGGTGATTAAACCTAAATTTGATTACACAATACTTCCTGCTTTAGGAGCTTTCGGAGCTGCAATAATGGCTGGTGCGGCATATACTTTTGTAAGATTTTTAAGGTCAAAAGAATTTCCGGAAACTATTATTTTTTATTTTTCTCTTTTCTCAATGATCGGATCTTTACCTTTTGTGATACCTGTATATATTATCCCGAATGATCATCAATGGATTCTATTATTTGGTATCGGACTAACTGCTTCTATCGGTCAGATCGGTCTAACACATGCTTATAGATACGCAAAAGCCTCCGAAGTATCTATTTACACTTATACGGGTATAATATTCTCTGCATTGATCGGATTTTTTCTATGGGATGAAATTTCTGATCTTACAAGTATTTTAGGTGGTATTATTATAATTCTTTCAGCTGTCACAGTATTTTATCACAACAACAAAAAAGAAAGAATTAGTCAGGTTTAAATTCTTTTTTAAATTTCTTCTGAAGTTCGGGATCAATATCTGCTTTACTAACAAGATGATCTCCAAGAACAAGATAATCCATTTCAGTTCTCATAAAACACGATAAGGCATCTTCAGGTGATTCCACGATCGGTTCTCCTCTCACATTGAAACTTGTATTGATTATGACCCCGTATCCTGTTAGGTTTTTAAACTCATTTATTAGTTCCCAATACCTGAAGTTCACATCTTTATTGACACTTTGTAACCTTGCAGAATAATCTATATGAGTTACAGCTGGAATATCCGATCTTTCGAAATAAAGTCTTTCATAGAGAGGTTTCTGGTAATAATTTTCTGGAAGAACACTCCTTCTTTTTTCAACGACAGGAACAACATTCAGCATATACGGACTTGGAATATCGATCTCAAAATATTCCTGAATATCCTCTTCAAGAACAGAAGGTGCAAAAGGTCTAAAACCCTCACGATACTTTATCTTTAAATTCATTCTTTTTTGCATTTCAGCTTTACGGGCATCGCCAAGTATGCTCCTGTTTCCCAAAGCTCTTGGCCCGAATTCCATTCTTCCCTGGAACCATCCAACAACACTTCCTTCATCTAAATATTGTGCTGATATTTTTGCTAACTCTTTGGAATTATCAAAATATTTTGAAGTAACTCTATATTTCTTTAGGACATTTTCGATCTGATCATTTGTGTACTCTGGCCCTAAATAAGCTCCCTGCATACTGTCAGGTAATATTATTTTTCTTTTAACATCATTCTCAGTGTAAAAATAAGCTAATGCCGCACCTAAAGCTCCACCTGCATCCCCTGATGCCGGCTGAACCCAGATATTTTCAAAAACTCCCTCTTTCAGTAATTTCCCGTTCGCAACACTGTTCAAAGCAACACCACCTGCTAGAACTATATTTTTAGATCCCGTAATTTCTTTTGCATGTTTCGCCATTTTTAAAAATATATCTTCAGTTACTGTCTGGATAGCTAATGAAATATCCATATATTCCTGAGTTATCTCTGATTCAGGATCTTTGGTTTCAAGTCCAAATAGTTCTTTCCACTTTTTATCATGGATCATTTTCAGACCGGTAGCATAGTTGAAATATTCCATGTTAAGAACTATTGAGCCATCTTCTTTTATATCAACCAATTTCTCTTTTATGATGTTAATATAATTGCGTGTTCTTTCAGAATCAGGATCTCCGTATGGAGCTAAACCCATCAGTTTATACTCACCACTGTTAACTCTGAATCCGCAATAATATGTGAATGCTGAGTATAACAGACCTACTGAATGTGGAAAATGTAACTCTTTTAAGATCTTTATTGAATTACCTTTCCCCTGAGCAATAATAGAGGTTGCTCTTTCACCAACTCCATCTATTGTTAATATTGCAGCATCTTCAAAAGGAGACGGATAAAATGCACTTGCTGCATGAGATAAATGATGTTCACTGTATAAAAATCTTATATTATCAATATTACCGAACTTCTTCAGTTCTTTCTTTATGGTTCCGGTCATAAATAATTTTTCTTTTATCCATACCGGTATCGATGAACTGAAACTTTTTAAACCCTTTGGAAAAAATTCATGATAAGTTTCTAATAATCTTTCAAATTTCAGATATGGTTTTTCATAAAATACAACAGCAGTAATGTCATCAATTTTTATTCCTGTGTAGGAAAAAATATGCTCTATTGATTTTCTCGGAAAAGACTGATCATGCTTTTTCCTTGTAAATCTTTCTTCATGAACAGCAGAAATTATTTCTCCGTCTATGATCAAAGCTGCTGAACTGTCATGATAATATGCTGATATTCCTAAAATTATTTCCGGCATTATTATGTCCTAAAATATTGTATATATGAATGGAGCAATTGCCGATCCTGAGGTCATTACTATCAAAACTCCGAAGAATAACAGAATAAGTATAAGCGGTATTAACCAATACTTTTTTCTCGTTTTAATAAATTCCAACAATTCTTTAATAAAATCCATATGATCCTCAGTTTCAGCTAAAATGGTTTAAAAAGATCTTTTCTTGTTATTTGTTTATCTCTGTTCACCCAAACTGTTCTGGCAGAACTTTTAAATCCCTTAAGATTCATACCATCTTTATTCAATAATTTTCTTATGATTGAAACAGGAGCTACTACGATATAAAAAATAATCGTAAGTAATATTTTCGTCATGACAGTTCCAAGCAGATGGGAAAATCCAAACCATATAACAGCTAAATATTTATATATCTTTGGAAATACTACTACTGAAACAAGTATCAGGAATGTGATCAAAAATAAGGTATTACTTGCATTTTTAATGCTGAAATAGAGAAAAAATACTCCCAGGATTATCCCGGTATCTTTACATTGCTCTCTAGTCGGTTCTTTAATCATTTATCTCTGACCCAATAATTTTTTCATATAGTTTTTCAGCAATTAATTGATGACCATTTTCATTCCAATGATCATCTCCTGCTATGAAATACTCACCAATAACGTCCTCAGCATTTTCAGAATTGAAAAAGTAAGGAAATAAATCCAGAAAATCAATCTTATTCATATGACAGAACTCAGACCAGTATTTTGACTGTATTGATAAACTGTCCCTTTCTAATATTTGCTCCGGCCAGGGATATACAACAAGTGTCAAGTCTATTGAACGCTCATTACATAGATCCGTTAATTTCAATAAATTCATTGAAGCGAGTTCTAATCCTATTTTCCCCCAATCCTCAAATACTTTATTATCATATGTCCACCTACCTCTATCTTCAATACTAGTCTCTAAAAATGTTTCTGCATCAGCAAATTTACTACTCTCTTTTTTTTGAATAGATGCTGCTTTTTTTATAATATTTCTTAGTAAATGATGATAACTGAATGAGTAATTTGATAAGATCACATCAAATTTTCTGAGCGGACTTTTGTTCATTCTCGGTTGAAAATTCTCGTAAACTGACTCATCCTGAATATCTGAAATATCAAGCATGACGATCAGATGCTCGAACTCAAGGCCCATTTCCAGTAAATATTTGATCTTCAAATAATATAATTTCGGTGAGTAAGATGTTACTCCGGCATTCAGGATCTCAGATCTGTCATTGATCTTTGCTTGAAGCAGACCACAGAATGTATCTTCATATTTATACCCAAGGCCTTCAGTGAATGAATCCCCGATGATCAGAATTCTATCTCTCTCAGACTTCAGAGGGATATTTCTCATTTCTCCATCTTTAAAGCCCAACGAATTCGTTTTAACCGTATATTCAAGGTCACCCCATTTGGCATTCTCAGTTTTATTGGGTTTAAGGTCATGATGATAATATGAATGATCTATTCTAAGCTGATCTCTTTTTAAAAGTATCAAACCCAGTAACAGATCTGTAAAAAGGAAAAGAACGATCGTAATTGTAAGCAAAATAAGAACGGGATGTTTAATTTTTATCTCTTTATTTTCCATTTTCTATTACCTTGTCCTTCATAATTTTATTCAAAGTATCATAGTTTTCTTGAGCTGCTTTATGATCTGGTTTCAGCAGTATCACTTTCTCATATGTATCCAGAGCTTCTTCATTTCGTCCGGTAAGGTAATAAAGATTCCCCAGATTAAAAAGTGCATCTATATATTTTTCATCAACTGATAAAGCTTTCAAATATAATTTCTCTGCTTCAGGATAATTTTTCTCAGTTAAATAAATATTTGCCAGATTGTTTAAAGTCTTAGTATAGTCAGGATTGATATTTATTGCTTTTCTGTAGAATTCTTTAGCTTTTTCAACATTATTCTTCTCGTAATAAATATTGCCGATATTATTACAAGTTCCATAGCTGTTTGGCTCAATACTGTTCGCTTTTAAATAGAAATTCAATGCTTTATCAATATGCCTGTTTCTTTTTAAGGCTTCAGCAATGTTGTAATTCGGTCTGAATTTATCCGGTGATTTTTTAACACTATCTGCCCAAAGTGAAATATCAGTCTTCCAGACTTTATTTCTCTGAAATGTGCTTACCGAATATGCAACCGTTATAACTGAAAGAATTATAAGCGGGAACAGTTTTATGGTTCTGTTCAATTTAAACTTTTCATTCAAGTAAAATACTGTACTTGTAATTAATAATCCATATCCGAATATAGACATATACAATCTGTGTTCGTACATAAGATCACCGATCGGTAAAATACTTGATCTCAAAGCCAATAGAGCAAAGAACCAAAATATCCCGAAAGATATCATTTTCTCCTTCTTGTATAGAAAGACAGATATTACAAATAATCCTGCAATGAGAACAGATCCACCCAGGACTTTAGCTGTGAAAAATCCTTCCGGCATTAAAATATCATGATCCAGATTTTGACCGACAGGAATAAACGACAGGAATATATACTTTGGTATCACTGTTAACTGAGCTGTAAAATAGTCCAACCTTGAAATGTCGTAAGTTTCCCTGGGTAAAGTATTCTTGATCAACATCACTAATGCTGTGCCCGAGAGGATCCCAACGATAGAATATACAACCTTTCTGCTGATCTTATCCTCTATACCTCTGATGAAAAATATCTCAAGTAACATAATTGATAAAGGTAGACTGAATGATGTTTGCTTAGTCAATACTGCCAATAGTGCAAATAATCCGAATAATAAGAAGTTTAGAGTCTTTTTCCTGTTCGATCTTGCAAAAAAATAAAATATTAAAGCTCCGAGATAGAACATACCAGACAATGATTCCATTCTCTGAATTATATAAGTTACACTTTGAGTCTGGATCGGATGAACTGCAAATATCAATGCTGTAAAAAGTTGAATATATTTTCTATTATTAATAATGTAGCGTTGTTTAATCGATATCGATCGTAAAAGCAATCCTGTTAAAACAAAAACTAGGATCGAACTTAAGGCATGAATGATCAGATTAACAACATGGTATCCGAAAACATCCAGCTGTCCATACTTATAATTCAATGCCAGAGTAAACTGTGCAGGGGCTCTATTGTAAAAATTAAACCAGTAGTTCAAGTCAGAAAACTTTGAAATATCTCTGACGTAGCTGTTCTGAAAAATTGAGTGAACATCATCGAACTGAAAAGAACAGTCAAATGAATTTGAATACGAAATAAGTGTTGCAATGATCAGCAGTAAAATTGAAAATAAGTAAAATGATCTGTTCTTTTTATCCATCTTCTGAAAGTAATGATTTAATTTAAAATAATAAATACTAAAAGAGACGCGATATTTCGCGTCTCTTTAAATTCAGTAACAGTTTTTATCTAGTACTGTATCTCAGATTTCATTTTATAAGACTGATATCTCCACTTTGCATTGTCTTCAGCAGCTACGAATAACTCTTTCGCTTCTTCCGGGAATGCCTTGACAAGTGATGTATATCTCACCTCTCCTTTTAAGAAGTCCTGGAATTTATCCCATACCGGTTCTTTTGAATCCAGTACGAATGGATTCTTTTTTTCTTCTTCTAATGCAGGATTATACCTGTAAAGATGCCAGTAACCAGCTTCAACAGCAAGCTTCTCTTCCTGCTGTGTTTTACCCATTCCTGCTCTAAGACCATGATTAATACATGGAGCATAAGCGATTATTAATGAAGGTCCGGGATAAGCTTCAGCTTCTTTTATAGCTTTGAAATATTGTGCCTGATTAGCACCCATTGCAACCTGAGCAACATAAACATATCCATAGCTCATTGCCATCATTCCAAGATCTTTCTTTCTGATCTTTTTACCGGATGCGGCAAATTTTGCGACAGCTCCTACCGGAGTTGCTTTTGATGACTGACCGCCTGTATTAGAATATACTTCTGTATCCATTACGAGTACATTCACATCATCACCCGATGCTAAAACATGATCTAAACCACCGTAGCCGATATCGTAAGCCCAACCGTCTCCACCAAAGATCCAAACTGATTTTTTAACGAGATACTGATCAAGTGATTTTATCTCATCGATGATCTTTCCCGATTCTTCTTTAAGTGCTTTACGGACACTACATGATGCTTTCTTTGATCCTTCCGCACAGTTTTTATTCTCGATCCAGCTTTCAAACGCTTCTTTTGTCCCAGGTTTAATATTTCCTGCAGCGATAGCATCTTTCATTCTTAATTCAATACGATCTCTCATTTTATTTGTTCCAAGAGCCATACCGTAACCATACTCAGCGTTATCTTCGAACAGTGAATTCGCCCATGCAGGTCCCTTTCCCTTTGGATTTTCACAATATGGAGTTGCCGGAGCAGATCCACCATAAATGGATGAACAACCGGTAGCATTAGCGATCATCATTCTGTCACCGAATAATTGAGTAATTGCTTTAATATAAGGAGTTTCACCACAACCTGCACAAGCACCTGAGAATTCAAATAACGGTTGTGCGAATTGAGATGATTTTACATTTGCAAATTTATCAACTAAGTTATCCTTATAAGTCACATTCTTTGCGAAGTGATCCCACCTTGCAACCTGATCCATTTGAGTTCCAAGATGATGCATTTCAAGAGCTTTACCCTTTGGTGCAGGACATACATCAGCACAGTTTCCACAACCGGTACAGTCAAGAACACTTACCTGAATTCTAAATTTATGACCTTCAAGCTCTTTACCTATCGCATTAATTGTTTCTGTTCCCTCAGGTAGTTTTGCTTCATCCTCAGGATTGATAAGGAATGGTCTTATAGCAGCATGTGGACATACATAAGCACACTGATTACATTGGATACATGTTTCAGGTATCCATTTAGGAACACTTACTGCTACTCCCCTCTTCTCAAAAGCAGTAGTACCTGCAGGGAATGAACCGTCTTCTCTTCCAATAAAAGCACTTACAGGAAGGTTATCACCGTTCTGAGCATTCATCACATCGCAGATGTTCTTTATGAAATCAGGTCTTCCTTGACTGTTGATCTTAAAACCTTCACTTGGAAGATCTTTCCATTCTGCAGGAACTTCGATTTTCTCTATCTCCTGACCACCTTTATCTACGGCAGCATTGTTCATATTTACAATGTTCTCTCCCTTCATACCATAGCTCTTTACAATGAATTTCTTCATTTGATCAACAGCTTGGTCATAAGGTATTACTTCAGCTATTTTGAAAAATGCTGACTGCATGATCGTGTTTGTTCTTGTTCCAAGACCAATTTCTTCAGCGATCTTTGTTGCGTTTATGATGTAAAATTTAATTTCATTGTCAGCCATATACTTTTTCATATGATCTGAAAGTCGGTTCTTTGTTTCTTCAACATCCCAGATAGAATTAAGTAAGAAAGATCCACCTTTTTTCAAACCCTTCAACACATCATACTGATTGATGTATGCAGGTACATGACAAGCTACAAAATCAGGAGCATTGACCAAATAAGGGCTTCTGATAGGTTCATCACCGAATCTTAAGTGAGAAGATGTGAATCCACCTGATTTCTTTGAATCGTAAGCAAAATATGCCTGACAGTATTTATTTGTAGTATCACCGATAATTTTGATCGAGTTCTTGTTCGCACCAACAGTTCCATCTGATCCAAGTCCGTAGAATTTTGCACCGAAATTACTGCTGTTTCCTACACTAATAGGATCAACTTTAGGCAGAGATTTAAAGCTTACATCATCAACGATACCGATAGTAAAGTCATTCTTAGGTTCATTCATTGCAAGATTGTTATAAACCGCAACGATCTGATCAGGTAATGTGTCTTTTGATGAAAGTCCGTATCTACCGCCAACGATAACAGGTTTTACATCCTCGTCATAGAAGATGGATTTAATATCAAGATATAATGGTTCTCCAACTGAACCCGGTTCTTTTGTTCTGTCTAGAACAGCTATTTTTTTAACTGACTTTGGAAGAACTTTCATGAAATATTTTTTTGAGAAAGGTCTATAAAGATGAACATTCACCAGTCCTACTTTTTCACCTTTTGCAGCTAAATAGTCTATTGTCTCTTTAATGGTCTGTGTTACTGAACCCATGGCTATTATGATGTTTTCTGCATCAGGAGCTCCGTAATAATTGAATGGATGATACTCTCTACCTGTTTTTGCAGTGATTTTCTGCATATAGCTTTCCACAACATCCGGAACTGCGTCATAAAAATTATTTATTACTTCTCTTGTCTGGAAGTAAATATCAGGATTCTGAGCAGTTCCTCTTGTTACTGGATGTTCAGGGTTCAAAGCATTATCCCTGAATTTCTGCAAAGCTTCCCAGTCAAGTAGTTCAGCCATATCATTATTTTCAAAATATTCAACTTTTTGAATTTCATGGGAAGTTCTGAAACCATCAAAAAAATGTACGAAAGGTATTCTTGATTTTATTGCAGCAAGATGTGCAACACCGGCAAGGTCCATTATCTCTTGAACACTACCTGTGGCTAAAAAAGAAAATCCTGTTTGTCTAGCACTCATTACATCACTATGGTCTCCAAATATTGATAATGCCTGAGCGGCCAAACTTCTGGCACTTACATGGAACACAGCAGGCAATAATTCACCGGCCATTTTATACATATTCGGTATCATCAGCAGTAGACCCTGAGAAGCTGTAAATGTACTTGTTAAGGCACCGGATTGTAAAGAACCGTGAACAGCACCGGATGCTCCTCCTTCTGATTGCATTTCTGAAACTTTCACAGTTTCACCGAAAATATTTTTTCTTCCGTTTGCTGACCATTCATCAATGAATTCAGCCATATTTGATGAAGGGGTGATAGGATAGATCGCAGCTACTTCACTGAACATGTAAGCAACATGAGCAGCAGCAGTGTTACCATCACAGGTCATGAATTTTTTTGTACTCATTCTTTTCTCCGTTATGATAATTTATAATAATTAACTCTGTTATAATTGTCAATCTAGAATTCTGAAAATACAATTTTTGATGAATTTGAGCAAGATATTTTTTGAAAAATAATATACTGCTATTTCGTTCTTTCAAGGAGTGTCTTATCATTGCCGATATATCTCGGCTGCCCGGTTGATAGAATAACCCCGAGCCAAAAATCACCTTCAACATCAACTTTTTTTCTTTTGCCAATGACAGAGATTAGTGGAACATGTGTAAATTTCCCACCCCAGTAACCAATTAATATTTCAGTTTTTCCAGCCATTCCGGCATGAACCGCATTTTGTGCAAGATTTGAACAGAACATTGAATCAATTGGTATCGGTGGAAGTGATCTTATCATATAGCTTGGGTCAATATATTTTAAAGTGTATTCAAATTTATTCTCTTCAAAATAGTTCTTTATTCTTTCTTTCATATATGAACCAATATCGTTATGGATTATATTCCCGGATTTATCGGTTAAATTATTTTTTTCTTGAAACAAATTCTGCCCTGCACCTTCAGCAACTACGATAACTGCGTGTTTCTTTTCTTCCAGTCTTTTCCTTAAAAGATTGAGCAGTCCTTTTTCTCCTTCAAATTCAAATGGTATCTCAGGCACAAGCACAAAGTTCGCATCCTGGGATGCTATTGAAGCAGCAGCAGCAATATAACCTGAATCCCTACCCATTAATTTAACCACACCTATCCCATTGTATGCGCCTTTAGCCTCAATATGTGCTGAATTGATAGCTTCGACCGCTGCTGAAAATGCAGTTTGATATCCAAAAGTATGTTCCACAAACACTATATCATTATCAATTGTTTTTGGTATTCCGATCAGTGAAATGTCTAGACTCCTTGATTCTATCTCTTTCGCTATATCGTAGGCACCTCTCATTGTTCCATCTCCGCCAATAGTGAAAAGTACAGAAATATTAAGCCTCTCAAGATTGTCAACTATCTTTTTTACATCCTGCTCACCTCTGGATGATCCCAAGATAGTCCCTCCTTTAAGATGAATATCCTCTACTACTTTTACATTCAACTCTACCGGTTCTAATTCATTTTCAACGACCATACCCTTATAACCATACCTGAATCCGTATATTTTGTCACATTTATACCAGTAGTAAAGTTCGTTGACCAATCCTCTGATAACATTATTTATGCCGGGGCATAATCCCCCGCATGTAACTATTCCACAAGAAATACTGCCAGGTTTAAAATGAAGGTATTCTCTCGGACCGGCAATTTCAAAAGCAGGAATATCCTTAAAGTCTTTCAGATAACTTTCAATAAAGGTATTTTTGGGATTATATACTACTTTTTCATTATCCCTTACAAAATTTGCTACAAAATCATCATCTCTATATGATAGAGGAATAGGGGATTTATATTGACATTTCCCTAAATTCTTAACAATACTGTTATTAAACATATCCTGGATCATTTTTCCTCCACCAAAAAATTGATAATATATTATAAAGTTAAATCACCTAAATTACAAGTCGAATATCTGAATTGAAGTAAAATAAAAATCAAAAAAAGTCTTACCAGGTCACTATTTGACCTTTTGACTTGTTTATATTTATGATGTTGACTATGAAAGCTCTCTTATATATATTTGTGTATTATTTAGTCAATATATAACTAACTTTTATCGGGGTAAAACATGCAAAACGGAGCAGTTGCAATACTATGCGGAGGAGGACCTGCACCAGGGATCAATACCGTGGTAGCCACTATCGCTAAGAGATTTTTATCAGATGGATATTCTGTTCTTGGGTTAAATTATGGATATAAAACTTTGTTCAGTGAAGAACCTGATATCGTAGTGTTGAACTTTGAACTGGCCGACAGAATATTTAACAAGGGAGGTTCATACCTGAGAATGAGCCGTTATAAACCTAAAGATTCTGAATTCTCAAAAGACTTCTTTGTAAACCATAATATAAAGCTTTTGGTAACGATCGGTGGTGACGATACCGCTTCCACCGCGAACAGAATAACAAAATATCTCGAGGATCATGAAATTAAAATTCAAAATATTCATGTCCCAAAAACTATTGATAATGACCTTCCGCTACCAAGCAATCTTCCTACATTCGGTTATCATTCTGCAAAGAACGAGGGTGTCAGGATTGCCTCAACTGTCTATGAAGACGGACGTACAAGCGGAAACTGGTTTGTCGTATGCTCGATGGGTAGAGAAGCGGGGCATCTTGCTTTCGGTATTGGTGCCAGTGCTCATTATCCGATGATAATCATACCTGAGATGTTTAAGAATGTAGAGATCACTTTTGACAGAATGATAAAAATGATGGTCTCGGCTATTGTAAAGAGAATTATACTTGGTATCGATTATGGAGCGATCATAATCAGTGAAGGTGTATTTCATTTCATGTCCGATGAACAGATCCTTAAATCTGGAATACATTTTTCCTATGATGAACACGGACATCCTGAACTAGGTAAAGTAAGTAAGGCACATATTTTTAACACCTTACTTCAACTGGAGCTTAATAAACTTCGAATTAAAGTTAAAAGCCGTCCAGTAGAAATTGGTTATGAAGTAAGATGTATCGATCCTATAGCTTTTGACTTAAGATATTGTTCCGCTTTGGGAAACGGTGTGAAAGAATTGTTCGACCGTAAAGAAAGTGGATGTATTGTTGTGTCAATGCCGGACGGAAAAGTTGATCCGCTCTATCTGAAAGATATTGCAGGAGAGAACGGAAAAATAAAACCGAGACTACTGGATACTGAAAATGAATCATACAACCTTGTATTTAAGAGCTTGGATTCAATAAGAGAGAGTGATTACAGTAAAGCAAAAAAATACTTGAGCGATCCAGAGAATTACGACCTTAAAAATATATTAAAAATGTAGTGGAGATATAAAATGAGTAAGAATGAGGAAAAAATTAAAATGCTGGACCATTCCATCGCACAGATAGAAAAGGCTTACGGAAAGGGTGCCATTATGAAACTGGGTGAAGATAAGCCGGTTTTAAAACTGGAGGCTATCTCAACAGGTTCTTTCGGCCTTGATATTGCTACCGGGATAGGCGGGCTTCCAAAGGGAAGAATAATTGAAATTTTCGGTCCGGAGAGTTCAGGAAAAACAACATTAGCTTTACATGCTATTGCTGAAGCTCAAAAAAAAGGTGGTATCTGCGCTTTTGTAGATGCTGAACATGCTTTGGACACCAATTATGCGGAAAAAATCGGTGTTGATACTAAAAACCTTCTTATATCGCAACCTGATTTCGGTGAACAGGCAATGGATATTACTGAAACTTTGGTAAGATCTAATGCAATTGATATCATTGTAGTTGATTCTGTAGCAGCATTAACTCCTAAAGCTGAGATCGAAGGTGATATGGGAGATTCACATATGGGGCTTCAGGCAAGGTTAATGTCCCAGGCTTTACGAAAAATAGCCGGCACGGTATCAAAGTCCAAGTGTATGGTAATTTTCATAAATCAGATCAGAATGAAGATCGGAGTAATGTTTGGTAATCCTGAAACTACAACAGGTGGAAATGCTTTGAAATTTTATTCATCCATAAGGCTTGATGTCAGAAGAATTGCAAGTATAAAGGAAAAAGAAAATGTTATCGGGAGCAGAACTAGAGTAAAAATAGTTAAAAATAAAGTTGCCCCGCCTTTCAAAGTCGCTGAATTTGATATGATCTACGGAGAAGGTGTTTCAAGAGTTGGAGAAATAATTGATATTGCTGTTGAGAACGATATAATAAAAAAATCAGGATCTTGGTTCTCATACGGTGAGGAAAGAATAGGTCAGGGAAGAGAAAAAGTAAAACAGAACTTACTTGAAAATCAGAAATTATATAATGATGTTGAGACTAAGGTTAGAGAAACATTCGGCCTGTAGATCAAGCTGATGACGTGTTTAAATATTAATTGGGGTTAAATGTGGAAGATCAAGGTAAATTGATCAATACTCGTATTGAGAAAATAAAAGAAATAAGAGAAATGGGTATCAATCCATTTCCGTATAACTACGATGTTAGAAATTTTTCAAGTGATATTATATCAAATTTTGAAGATTTTGACTCAGAAGTTCATGAAAATAAGATAGTGTCTTTGGCTGGCAGAATAATGTCAACAAGGATAATGGGTAAAGCTGCTTTTGCAAGTATAATGGACCAGAAAGGTAAAATTCAGCTCTATGTTGCATTGAAAAATATCGGAGAAACTGATTATAACCTATTTAAAAAACTGGATATCGGTGACATTATCGGTGTTGAGGGAACTGTTAAAAAAACAAACGTCGGAGAGATCACTGTTTATATAACTAAACTTGTTTTACTGACTAAAAATATTAGACCCCTGCCGATAGTGAAAGAAAAAGATGGTGAAGTATTCGATGCCTTTTCCGACAAAGAACTTCGTTATCGGAACAGACATGTGGACCTTATTGTCACTCCGGGAGTTCGGGAAACTTTTGAAAAAAGGATCCGGATCATTAAAAATATTAAAAACATTCTGGACAGTAAGGATTTCCTGGAAGTTGAAACACCAACTTTGTTACCTATATACGGTGGTGCCAACGCCAGTCCTTTTACGACACATCACAACACTTTGGATATGAAATTATATTTAAGGATCGCAATAGAACCGTATTTAAAAAGATTGATCGTGGGTGGTATGGACAGAGTATATGAAATAGGCAAATGTTTCAGAAATGAGGGTATGGACAGGACACATAATCCGGAATTCACAATGCTTGAGCTCTATCAGGCATATGCTGACTATAATGATATGATGAATATTACTGAAGAGATCTTTGAATCTACCTGTAAACAACTTTATGGAACTACTCAAATTGAATTCAAGGGCAACGTAATAGACCTGAAGACACCTTGGAAGAGATTGAAGATGGTAGATGCGATAAAAGAATATACCGAGATAGATGTTGAATCTTTGTCTGATGATGATATGAAAAAATTGATCGAAAAAAAAGGTGGGAAGATAAAAGGTGAATTTATTCGTGGATTAGCTATAAATGAAATATTTGAGCTGTATGTTGAAGAGCAGATCATTCAACCGGTGTTCATTACTCACCAACCTGTAGAAACAACACCTTTATGTAAACCGGATTATGATGATGAACGATATTTACAGAGATTTGAATTGTTTATTGCCGGTAACGAATATGCGAACGCCTACAGCGAGTCCAATGATCCGGTTTTTCAAAGAAAAACTCTTTATGAACAATCCTTGAGAAGAGATGTTGACAAGGAAGCATCTCCAATGGATGAAAATTTTGTTCAGGCTATTGAAACAGGTATGCCTCCAACTGGAGGTTTAGGTCTGGGAATTGATAGGATGGTAATGTTATTAACAGGAGAACGGTCAATCAGGGATATCCTCTTATTCCCGACAATGAAACCTGAAAATCAGTAATTGGCAAATAAATAGAAGTATTATTAATCGTATTTTCTATTGACATTTATTATATTTCTCTTTAGCTTTTGTTCAGGGAGAATTGATAAATCAAAAATATCATTTATATCGTATTAAAAACTAAGAAAGTGAAAGTATTATGCTTAATGTTGCTGTAATCGATGATGACATACTGACTCTAAGGATCTTCAAAGATAATCTTGAACATTTCGAATATCCATGTAAAACTTTTAACAACTACGTAACAGCGTTGAAAGAAATATCTAATTATGATGTGGTCATTTTGGATTATCATCTTGGAAGAGTAAAAGGTAAGGATATCATAAAGGATATCAAGAAGGAAAAAGATGATATTTTTATAATAATGATATCCGGTTATATGATACAAAATATCATCACTAAGGAATTAAAAGAATCTTTGTATTCTTTCCACACTAAACCTGTAGATTTTGAAAAATTAAAATTAGAACTGGATGATATAACAAAATTGTTAAAAAAATAGATCGATAATAGAAATATTGAAAAAAAGGACGAAATTCGTCCTTTTTTTATTCAAAAATTGTTTCAACAAATACTTTTGGATCAAAAATTTCCAGGTCTTCCTTTTGTTCTCCAAGTCCAATAAATTTAACAGGAATATCCATTTCTTGATTAATTGCAATTGTAACACCGCCTTTTGCTGTTCCATCAAGTTTAGTCAGTACGATTCCTGTTACACCTGATGATCTACTGAACTGCTTGGCTTGACTTAATGCATTTTGACCGGTAGTGGCATCCAGTACTAATAATACTTCATGCGGTGCATTTTCATTTAATTTTTTTAATACCCTTGTTATCTTTTCAAGCTCATTCATTAAATTGACTTTATTATGTAATCTTCCTGCAGTATCGATCAAAACAATATCCATATCCCTTGCTTCTCCTGCCTTATAGGAATCAAAAGCTACGGCTGCCGGATCTGATCCCATCTGATGTTTTACAAAATCTGATCCAGTTCTCTCTGCCCAGGTTTGTAATTGTTCTATCGCAGCTGCTCTAAAAGTATCCGCAGCACCTATAAGAACTTTCTTTCCTTCTGATTTGTAATAATGGGCTAACTTACCTATTGTTGTTGTCTTGCCATTGCCGTTAACACCTACTACCAAGATAATGTAAGGTTTTTCAATGTTATTAGTATCGATTTTATCCGGTATATTGATCATGTTGACTATCTCATCTTTTATCAAATTCTTGATATCGAGATCTTCATCTGATTTCATATCCTTGATTCTAACTCTAAGTTTTTGAATAATTAATTCTGTGGTTTTGACACCGATATCTGAAGTGTAGAGAGCTTCTTCTATTTCATCAAGAGTATCTTCATTCAAAGCATTATTTTTTGATAGAACAGAATTTAATTTCCCTACAACATTATTTTTAGTCTTGGATAATGTTCTTGTCAGTTTATCAAATAAACTCTCTTTCTGAACAGTTTTTTCTTTGATTAATTCTACTGATGGTTTTTCTGATATTGAAAGTGAACGTTGTTTAAGAATTTCTTCATATTCTTTTAAAAATGTCACTTCGTTTAAATATTCACGCACTCTTTTTTTTCTAAACAATGGCATATTCTTTCCAATTTCTTAATGTTCAACGGGAGAATATAAGAATATGTAATTTAATAATCAATTTTTATTAAATCCTGTAATTTTTCAAGAGTAATAATAGACAGATATATCAAACACTTTAAAACTTGACATTCAATAGAATAATACGTAAATTTTATGTTGGTGTTTTCTAAAAGAAGCTACATACTATCAAAAAAGGAAAAATAATATGAAAAAATACATTGTTATTTCTGTGTTTGTTTTCGCATTCAGTTTGTTTTCTCAATTTGAAATTACAAAACATAAAGGTTATGCATCCGCAGGTACAGGATATTTGCTCAATGCCGAAAGATTCACAGGTAATTCTTTGACAAATATTGCGATCCCTTACGGTTCATATAGACTCGAGGGTAAAACAGATGAAAAATCTATGTATTATCTGTACGCAGACGGTGGTTTTAAAATGAAAAAGTTCAGTTCTTCTGACGAATTACCTGTTAATGAAATACCTTCCGGATCAACAAATGAATCATTTGCTTATGATATGAATTTGCAGGTAAATCCAATGATCAAGTATTTCATGAAAGACAGTACTTTTATCACTTTCGGACTTCCATTTTATTTTGTATCAAAACAAGGGTATAGTGTAACAAGAGATGATATGATGATAACTTCTGATATGCAGCTTGATGTTACTTCTACTTTTGGATATGACACCAGAGATATTGAGTTCCATCTTCTTTCACCTTGGGACAAATTTGAAGAAGGTATTGCAGCATATGGATTTTTCTCTAAAGGGTTGTTGAAATCTTATACTGATCGGGATACAAAACCTGAGTCCCCTTTAAATCAAACACAATTCATTATTGGTGTAGAAGGTTGCTATTCATACCTATTGGAACAATACAAATTATTATTAAAACCTATTGTTCGTTATGAACAACAGTTAAATGATGAAACTTATAAATATCAGTGGTATACTGCTAAAGTTTTTGCAGCATGGGATTACACAAAAAAGATCAATTTTAAC
>JAFGVM010000029.1 GCA_016937995.1 Candidatus Delongbacteria bacterium | reverse complement strand
ACTTCTAACTTCTAACTTCTAACTTCTAACTTCTAACTTCTAACTTCTAACTTCTAACTTCTAACTTCTAACTTCTAACTTCTAACTCGTAATTTCTGACTTTTATTACTATATTATACCTATGAAAAATAAATTCGAAAATATTCTTAAAAACTTACCTACTTCTTCCGGTGTCTATTTTTACAAAAATAAGTCCGGGAAGATAATTTACATCGGAAAAGCGAAAAATCTACGCTCTAGAGTTAAATCATATTTCCTTAACATTGGCAAGCATCAGCAATTTAAGACTGAGATACTTGTTAACAAGATCCATGATATTGAATATATAATAACTGACAATGAACTTGAAGCACTGCTATTAGAAGCTAACCTGATAAAAAAACATAAACCTAAATACAATATTGACCTGAAAGATGATAAATCATATCCTTATATCAGGATCACAAAAGAATTATTCCCTCAGATATTCATAACAAGAAAGATCATCAATGACGGCTCAAAGTACCTGGGACCATTTATCAATGTCAGAAATGTTAGAAATCTATTGAAAAATCTGAAAAAAATCTTAAAACTCAGAAATTGCAAACTTAATATAACAGAAGATTCTATCAGAGATAAAAAACACAGATTATGCCTGGATCATCATATAAAGATCTGCAATGGACCTTGCGTAGGGCTTGATGATATTCAGGATTATAATGACAGGATAAAGAACATAGCAGCTTTTTTTAACGGCAGATCAAATCATCTGAACGACACTATAATCGATCAAATGAAAAAAGCCTCAAAAGATCTTAATTTTGAAGCTGCTGCTGAATATAGAGATGCGGTTGAAATGGTAGATCAGTTCTCTGTACGCCAGAAAGTTGAAAATGCTTCTAATATATCGAGAGATTACTTTGCTGTTGAGATCGAGGACAATGATGCTTGTTGTGCAGTTTTTAAACTCAGGAACGGTAGACTGATAGCCAGAAATCATTTCTTTTTAAAAAGTGTTTACGGAAGAACAGGATCTGAGGTAATAGAAGAATTCATTAAACTATACTATGACATTTCAAGATATGACATACCTGCAGAAATAGTCATGGATATTGAAATGGATGATGTAGCTGTGATCGAACAGTGGTTAAGTTCAATTGAAGACCACAAAGTAACCATAACAAAACCATCTATTGGTGACAAAGCAAAGCTTTTATTCCTGGCCCAAAAGAACGCAAAATTATTGCTTAATGACATGAAGCTTGAAAAATTAAAGAAAGATTTTACTCCGAGAAGTTTGAATTCTCTTATGAGAGACCTTTCACTTAAGAAGTTGCCGAACATAATAGAATGTTTTGACATATCACATTTTGCCGGGAAAGAAACAGTTGCATCGATGGTAACTTTCAAGAATGCAAAGCCATTCAAATCAGGTTACCGAAGATTTAAGATAAATACTGTTGAAGGTATCGACGATTTTGCATCAATGCGTGAAGTAGTTGAACGCAGATATAAAAGACTCTCTGATGAAGAAGAACCTGTTTTTCCTGACCTTATCATGGTCGACGGTGGAAAAGGTCAGCTGTCATCAGCTGTTAGGATACTCAGTGAAGTCGGTATATCCGATGTGCCGGTCATCGGTCTTGCAAAAAGACTTGAGGAAGTCTTTGTTCCTGGTAAAAGTGAAGCAATAATCATCCCAAGAACTTCATCAGCTTTAAAATTACTGCAGCAGGTCAGAGATGAATCTCACAGGTTTGCAATAACTTATCATAAAAACCTAAGGGGCAGGTCTATAGGCAGTTCACTGGAGGACATCAAAGGGATCGGTCCTGCTACCAGAAAATTGCTTATGCAAAAATTTTCATCATTAAAACGGATTAAAGAGGCATCCCTTGATGAATTATTGTCAGTAAAAGGGATAACACAGGATCTGGCTGAAAAGATAAAGGGCATCAATTGATGCCCCGTTGTATATCTCTTTTATAACTTAAACTATTGTCCTCAATGTTAAAGTTAAGCAACTTATTTTTTCATTTTATATGACTTCTTTCTACGTTCTGATTTCTTAAAGAATTCCATAAATGTATGTGATCTGTAGTTGCTGTTGTTAGTTGATAAGTACTTCATTTCAAACTCCTTATTTAATTTTCTTCTTACAATTACAATCTATTACAAGTTTGTAATCATTACAATGACGGATGTCATATTTTTTTAAGTTGTTATTGATCTGCCTGTTACTTATCTTTATAACTTGATAATAATTGAAGAGTTTTTATGAAAGCACTCATACTTATATATCTTAAAGACCTTATAAGGAACAAATACACCACCCTGATGATCATACTGGTTCCTGTTATTCTCTACCCCACGCTGTATTGGGGTATCACTCAATTTTTGATGGTGAAAAGCGGTTTGACAGATAATCAGGAAATTAACCTGTCACTGGATATCAGATCTGAACAATTTTTATCTGTGAAAGATTCAATTGCAACTATAAAAAACTTCATCATATCTGAAACATCGGATGAGGATTTTAATAAGAACAGCATGTATCTGTTGGTGAACCAGGTTGATTCTCTTCCTTTCTATACTTTGCATTTAGACAGCACAAATGCGATACAGAAAGAGTTTTCTGAGAAATTAAAAGTAATATTGTCTGATTACTACGATCTTCAGCTTGGGCAGAGAATAGACTTAAGTCCATATGACAAAGATTATTTTAACACTTTCTGGGTGATAAAGCATAATATCGACGGTGAATATGAAAATATGACCAGAATACTATCAATGATAATACCTTTAATGTCCATAATAACAATTATAGCCGGGTTAGGTACCGGAGCAGTTGAACTGACCGCAGGACATACTGAGGATAAAACTACTGAAACAACCCTCACTACATCTCTCTCGAGATTTAAGATAATAATGGCAAAACTATTTGCTACAAACATATATGGACTTATAGGCGGTATATTGAACTTTTCATTTCTTACTTTCGTCATCATACAAATAATCAACACCCTTATGATGCAATTCGCTGGAAAAAGCCTTGAGTTTGACTGGAGCCTGATCTTTAATTTTAGAACTATTTCTATCACTTTTTTGTCATTAACCCTGATGTCACATATCATGTCCCTGATATTTGTGGCTGCAGCCGGATTTGCAAAAACAAGAAAAGAGGGAAATATTCTAATAACTCCATTTTTTATGGCATTTATGATGATGTCGTACGTTGTGATAATCCCCGGTATAGAACCGGGGTTTATTTTCTCTGTTATACCTGTATTGAATATCGCTATGATGATCAAATTACTGCTCGTAAATGATTTTCAAATATTATTTTTTGCTCAGACGGTTTCTTTTTCACTCATATGGATGCTCATGTTGTATAAATACCTATTACCTTTTATGCTTGAGGAAGAAATAATTCTCGGCATCTCAAATACTTCTTTGTTAAAACAAATAAAGGGACGGTTCGCACGATGGAAGAAAAAATAATAATAAAAAACCTGAAAAAAGAATTCTACGATGAGCAGAGAGGTACAGTTCTAGCAGTGAACGATCTCAGCTTCACTGCATATTCAGGTGAGATATTCGGTCTTTTAGGGCCTAACGGAGCAGGTAAAACAACAACTTTGAGAATGATGGCCACTCTGATGAAACCACACTCCGGAAATATTTCTATCAATGGTTTTGATACTATTAAAGATCCACAAAATGTTAGAAAATCAATGGGATTCCTGTCAGCTACTACAGCTCTCTACCCGAGACTGTCTCCCAGAGAGATCATAACATATTTTGCAAATCTGAACGGATATCCTGAAGATAAGACAGAAGAACGTGTTGAACATCTGATAGAATACTTCAATATCACAAAATATGCTGACACCCTGTCTGAAAAACTTTCAACAGGAATGAAACAGATCACATCTATTGCACGTACAATAGTTCATGACCCTCCTGTACTGATACTTGATGAACCGAGCAGTGGTCTTGATGTTATAGTGGCTCAGAAGATACATGAGCATATTCTTGACCTGAGAGATCATGGTAAAACTGTAATATTTTCATCTCATAATATGGGTGAAGTAGAAAAAGTATGTGACAGAATAGGAGTTATAAACAATGGAAAACTTCTTACTACAGGCACTTTGAACGAACTGCGTGAGATCACCGGAAAATATTATATGGAAGAAATTTTCATTTATTTAGTACAAGAGTATGAGACAGTAAAACAAAAAGAAACCGGGAATGTAAATGACTAGCATCAAATTGAAGAAAAAAGCATCACAGTTAAGGTTTATTAAGGATACTCCTGTTCTTCCTGTTGTATCGCAGAAAGACGTCAGAGAGCTTTTAAAGCTTTTTGAAGATCAGAATTTAAAAAATACTTTTTTCTCAGATAATGATGAGATCGATGGCGAATTAAATAAAAAATAATTTGTAGCGGACATGGACAAATTTACAAATATAATTAATATTGATACTGTTGACTCAACAAATAATTTTGTCAAGAGCAATTCATCCGACCTTGAAAATGGGACAGTTGTTTTTGCTTCTGAACAGACTAGTGGCAGAGGCAGATTCGATAGATCATGGTTTGGGGAAAAATATAGATCGATATTCAGTTCATTTTTAGTAAAAGGTATCACTGAACCTGAAAATGCGGTCAGATTCTCTTTCCTGTTCTCTTTGGGAATAAGGGATCTTTTGAGCAGGTATATCGATCATGATAAAATTATTTTAAAATGGCCGAATGACATTCTTATCGGGGATAAAAAGATATGTGGAGTATTGTCAGAGTATGTTTCGGACAGCATTATTGTCGGAGTGGGAATAAACGTTTTGGAATTTAAACCTGCAGGAAAGATAGAGATACCCTGGACAACCATAGAAAAAGAGTCTGATCTACAACCGGACCTTGAGAAGTTTAAATTTGAACTTGTTGACAGCATAAATAACTCCTTTATAAAATACAATGCGGATGAACCTGAAAAGATCACTGGGATATGGGCTGAAGAGTCTTCTATTCTGGGAAAATTCGTAACAGTAACTCACGGCAATGATAAAATATCCGGAACTGTATTATCAATTGATGACTTAGGAATTCTTAAACTGGTTAATGAAAATAATATCATTAATATTTCAACAGGAGATATAGAATACAATGATTAATTTTGAATTTGCAAAAAATGATATGATAAGAAAGCAGTTATATAACAGAGGGATAGGAGATCCCAGAGTTTTAGAAGCTTTCAGAAAGATCGACCGTCACCTTTTTGTTGGTGAAGATATTATAGATCAGAGTTATGATGATAACGCTTTACCTATAGGACACGGCCAAACAATCTCACAGCCATATATCACAGCTCTGATGACCGAGCTTCTCAATCCTGAAAAAGACGAGGTAATACTTGAAATAGGTACCGGGTCCGGGTTTCAGGCTGCAATATTAAGCACGATGGCAAAGTTCGTCGTTTCTATCGAAAAGATCAGAGAGTTGTACGATATTGCCAAGAAGAATATTGCAAAGCTGAATATTGAGAACATTGAGACTTTTGTGGCTGATGGAACTCTTGGATGGAAATCCAATGCCCCTTACGACGGGATAATAGTTACTGCAGGCTCTCCTGAGATACCGAAACTTCTGCTTGACCAGCTGAAACCTGGAGGAAGGATGCTCATACCTCTTGGAAGAGAGGCTTTTCATGTTCTGACACTGGTTTTAAAAACAGAGGATGGATACACACAGGAAGAGATCATGGATTGTACTTTTGTACCTTTGATCGGAAGAGGTTTCGCAGAGAATTAATATATTTGTTCTAACGCTGAACAAATTTTTGGAGAACATTGATGAATAACTATTTTGTGCTTTTTTTGAAAGGGATCGCTGTAGGTATAGCCAACATAATACCGGGAGTTTCAGGCGGAACTATCGCACTGATAACCGGGATCTTTGAAAATATTATAAATTCTATTAAATCATTCAATATCCATGCATTCAAATTACTTTTTTCAGGCAAATTCAAAGAATTTATACGGTATACAAATCTTTATTTTCTTATGGCAGTATTTGGAGGTGCGTTCAGTGGTATCTTTGCATTATCATTTGTACTGGGATCACTGTTTGAGACTTACCCCAAATTTGTATGGGCTTTTTTCTTCGGACTTATTCTGGCGTCTGTTTTCTTTGTAGCAAAAAAAATCAAGAAATGGAATACAGGTGTTATAATTTCCTTGCTCATAGGCACTTTGATAGCCGTACTGATAATAAATGTATTTGATCCTGCAACAGAAGATCCTTCTTATTTTTATTTGTTCATTTGCGGTATAGTAGCCACCTGCAGTATGATATTACCGGGACTTTCAGGTTCTTTTGTACTGATACTGATGGGAAATTACGAACTTGTAATGATCCGTTCTGTAAAAACTGTTGATCTTCATGTTCTTGTACCTTTAATGATAGGTGCGGTCTTTGGTCTTATAGCTTTTTCCCATATGCTTTCATGGGTCTTTAAAAAATACAAAGATCAGACTATTGCAATCCTGTCAGGTTTTATTCTGGGATCACTTACTTTACTATGGCCATGGAAGACTGAGATCATAAAACAGTTTGGTGATAAGATAAAGGTGATCGGTTATAATTATTCTTATCCTTCAACCTTCAGCTTTGAAGAAATATTTGCAGTATCATTGATGATAGTAGGATATATTTTAATTTGGATCCTGGAAAAATATGCTGTTGAAGAATAATATGTATTCGTAGGGGACGGTTTACATATTATTCAAAACAATCTCAAATTTCTCGAAGAAATAATCTATTTCATCATCAGAGAGCGTTAAAGGTGGCAATAGTCTTAAAACGTTCCCTCCTGTGACATTGACTATCACGCCTTCATTTTCGAACAAAGAAGTAACTTTGTCAGCTCCATACTTCATTTCAAGACCTATCATCATACCAAGTTGCTTAATATCTCCGATAATATCAGAATATGATCCTCTAAGTTTCTTGAATCTGACATTCATTCTTTCAGCTTTTTCTCTGACTTTCAATAAGAACACTTCATCGTTCACCTGCTTTACAAGAGCCAGTCCGGCTGCACAGGAAACAGGATTACCACCGAATGTGGAACCATGGTCTCCCCTTTCCAAAATATTTGAATATTTTTTATTTACAAGTAAAGCTCCCAGAGGAAGCCCACCACCAAGAGATTTTGCGGATGCTACCAGATCCGGAACTACACCAAAGTGCTCGAAAGAGAAGAATTTACCTGTTCTGCCAATACCTGTCTGTATTTCATCAACAAGCATAACAGCCCCAAATTTCTCAGTCAATTCTCTGATCTTGACAATAAATTCCTTATCGGCAATATTAACTCCACCCTGACCCTGCACTGTTTCAATTATTATTCCGGCACATCTGTCATTAATATTTTTCTCAATATCATTCAGACTGTTAAATTCAATACTTTTTATTCCGGGTATCAAAGGTTCAATTTCATTTGTCAATTTGGTTTTTGCAGTAACTGATAAAGATCCTAGACTTCTGCCGTGATATCCTTTACTGAAAGACAGAATGATATCTTTGTTGTTCTGCTTACCATATTTCTTTATTAATTTCAATCCTGCTTCAATTGATTCTGTTCCCGAATTAGAAAAGAATACCTTATTTGCGAATGTGTGTTTACAAAGATATTCTGCATATTCACCAACTATATCGGATTCATAGAAATTGGAAATATGCATATACCTGTGAATCTGATCCTGGATCGCATCAATGATACTTTTGTTTGAACTTCCAATGACATTCACACCTAATGCAGCTATCATATCAAGATATTTACCTTGCTCTGTATAAAGATACGAACCTTCAGCTTTGATAATATTTAACTCTTTTCTATTATATACAGGTAGAAAATATTCATTATATTTCGTCATGATCACTCCGGTTTTGGTTATAATGAAATAAACCTTTTTTTATACATATTATCAATTATTTTTTTATATGAATAAATCGTAGGGACAGGCTTCTACTCCTGTCCACATAATTTAATTAAATTGAGTGGGTGACCGTTAAGGTCACCTCTACGTATTATGAAAATTTATAAAATGAAAAATATAATTTAAAATAAATCTAATTCAATCATCGTTTACTAAGCTGTGACAACAAAAAACAATAATTTTAATAAGGAGAATAAAATGAAAAAGATGATCACAACACTTACACTTCTAGCATTCCTTGCTACAGGAGTATTCGCTCAAACCTCAGCACCTGCTGACAAAGGATTCAAGCCCGGAATTGGAAACCCTGATTGCCCGCAATATGAAAAATTTCACGAAAATAAGGACTTCGGAAGAAAAGGATTCAGGAAAGGTGGCGATTTTGAAGGTAGAGGTGACGGTTTCGGACCAAGAATGATAGAAATGCTCGAGCTTAATGATGATCAAATTGAAAAGATGCACAAGATCAAAGTGGAATTTGATAAAAAAGAGATCGATCTAAAGGCTACGGAGAAAAAACTAAGAATTGACAAAAAAGAAGCTATGAAAGATATGGATTTTTCAAAGGCAAGAAGTATTACTAAAGAAATGTCAAAAACCAGAACAGATCTACAAATTTTGCACATTGATGAAAAAGAAAAAATGGCGATGGTACTTACTAAAGATCAAATCGCAAAAATGAAAAAAATGCATCCAATGGGAAACAGAGACGGTAAAAAAGGAAAATGGTTAAAGAAATAATACAATGATCTTCATTCAAAAAGGGCTTTAATGCCCTTTTTTTTATTTCAAATTAATTATTATTGCACCTATCAATAGAAGCAAATATCTATAATCCGGTTTTTCGTAAGGAGAATGCTTCAATTTTACATTGGCAGTTAAAACTACAACTACAGAAACAAGCTTTACGATCATATAAAAGTGAAGTGCATTTGCAATCGTAAACAAAATTACAATAATTGCAGCAGAAAGAATATATTTATTGTAAGTATTTAACTTTGGATCTCTAAATAATATGTAAATGATCTCTAAAACCAGAACTATGGTCAACAGAGACAATGTAATTATGCTCATATTTATCTTAAAAAATTGAGTATTTCTCTGTAAACATCATCAACACTTATATCTATCATACACTTAAAATGCTTTTTGGGACATTGTTTTTTTCCGAAATGAGTACATGGTCTGCATTTTAAACCTTTATTTTCAACGACCACATAATCAGTGGAGTACGGAAAAAATCCCAGTTCTTCAGTAGTACAGCCAAAGATTGCAATTATTTTCTTCTTAAAACATTCTGCAAGGTGTAAAGGACCGCTGTCATTGGAAATTACAAGATCAGAGTATTTTAGAATAGTTGCAGTCTCCTGTAGATCAAGTTTACCTACAAGATTAATACAACTGAATTCATTGCCCTTTGTGATATGATCTGCAGCTATTTTATCTGCTTCACTATTCCCTACAAGTATAACTTTCCGATTAATGTTCTTATTGAATGAAATCTTTTCAACCAACTCTTTAAAATATTCTTTTGGCCAAATTTTTGTGGCATAACTTGCCCCGGGTGCTATGGCTATATAATTGAAATTGTGTAAATTGTATTCATTTATAGTACTCAATTGAAAACTTTTAACAAGTCCGTATCGAAGTGTCCACTCTTTTGGTGTTACGATACCTGCTTTGTTGAGTGCTTTGAAATACATTTGTGTAACCGGAATTATCTCTTTGTATTTCTTTTTTAGAAATACGAGCAATGACCTGTCAACAACATGCTTATTATATCTGTAAAGATTTCTTTGAAATCTGGTAAGATAGTGGGTACTGGAATTTTGATGAAGATCAAATATCAGGTCATAGTTCGTTCTGTTAATATCTCTTCTAATGTTCTCTAAGCCTGTTTTATCCTTAAATGTCAAAACTCTGTTCAATCTGGGATTTGTTATCAGAACTTCTGCAAATTTTGAGTTAACCACCCAGTCGATCTCACTTTCAGGATATTTTTCTTTTAAAACGTCCAGTACAGGTGTCGCTAACAGAATATCACCTAATGAAGAGAACCTTAATATTAAAATTTTCATTGTGTTACCTTTTTTTATATGAAAAAATGCGGCGTAAAAGCCGCATTTTCTATGGTCGATGTTCCATTTAATTATAAAGGAAATACATCTTGTGCTTGAGGACCTTTTTCACTGTCTACAACAACGAACTCAACTTTTTGTCCGTCCTGTAGAGTTTTAAAACCATCACCTTTGATAGAAGAAAAGTGACAAAAAATGTCATTTCCACTTTCAGTAGTGATAAATCCAAAGCCTTTTGAAGAGTCAAACCACTTAACTGTTCCGGTTTCACGCTCTGCCATTAACAACCTCCATGATTGTTGCTTTTTGATTATTTGTTACGAACAGAGCTTTCCCCGATTTTTTGGTTCGTGAAAAATATCTGCTCACTCACGAAATAGCAAGATAATACTAAAATTTAGCAAAAGCAATAAAAAACATCGTATACTAATTACGGTGACTTTCAAAAATTAATATTGAATAGTTTTCAGCTCTTCCCAAATAGCATAAGCTCTCCGCAGATGAGGTATTACTATCGAACCTCCAACAACCAGAGCTATTGAGAATATCTCATCCATCTCTTCATCTGAGACTCCCTCCTTCCTGGATTGCAACAAATGATAATTTATACAGTCATCGCATCTTAAAACCATAGATGCCACCAACCCAAGTGACTCTTTTATCTTAGCAGGGAAAGCACCATCTTTGTATGCATTAGTATCAAGATTGAAGAACCTTTTTATGGTTTTCCCGCCTTTTTCAAGGACAATATTATTTAATTCTTCCCTCTCTTTTATGAATCTTTCAATACTTTCAGCCATTTTGATCCTCCGTTAAATATCAGGATATATTTTACTTTACGTCGGTATAGATATAACTTTAATATCTTTTTTTCAAGTTGATTTTTACTTAAAATTTGACTAAGTTAACACTCAAAGGCTATACTGTGGCCTTTTTCTATTAATTAGGAACGTGAATAAAACAATTTCATGGAGTATGTTATGAAAAAATCAGTTTTTTTACTTTGTATCTTCTCATTCGTAATTTCAGTTTTCGGACAGGAGTCTGATCTGGAAAAATATAAGAAGATGGCTTCCGAAGATGTAGGCAAATGGAAACAGGAAAGAGATGCGGAACTTGACGCATATAAACTTAGAGTTGAAAAAGAAAGAAAAGAGTGGAAGGAATATGTGAATAAAGTCCGTGGTCAATGGGGAGAATATACCGGCAGTACTCCAAAAGCATGGGCAGAATACAGCAATGACCTGAAAGCTTTAAGTGTTGTTGATTTTGAAAATAATTATGTAGAAATAGCTACAATCGTTGATACTGACGACAAAGCAAAATCAGAAGCTCAGATACAAAAAAGATTCGAGGAGTTACTTGCTGCCAAAGAAGAAGGAACACAGCGAAAATTACTTCAGGGGCAGATTAAATTTGAACAGGATGCGAATTATGTTAAACCCAAGAAAAAAGTTGAATTTAAAGAACCTATAACTTCTGTTCCTAAGAAAGAGGAAAAGGTTGTAACAGAAGAAAATCAAAAAGAATTTGTCAAGAAGACCGTTGAGAAAAAACTTAAGAAAGAAGTTATACTTGGTGATGATGGTAGAGCAAGGACTAAATATACTGTTACCCTGGAGATGGTACCTAACAGTATTCAGATCAGAGCAAAGAAATATATGGACCTGATTGAAAAATACAGTAAAAAGAACGATCTTGACCCGGCCTTAGTTATGGCTCTGATACACACTGAATCAGCCTTTAATCCAAAAGCCTTTTCAAGAAGACCTGATGGAACGCCAATGGCTTGCGGTCTAATGCAGATAATCCCGTCTCAAGCCGGAAGAGATGCTCATAAAGCTCTTTTCGGTAAAGATAAAATTGTTGAACCTGAATATCTTTTCAACCCGGAAAATAATCTTGCTATGGGGACATGGTACGTAAAATGGCTTAATAACTGGTGGAACAGGATCGAAAAGAAAAAACACGGTAAAGCAAGCAGTGTAATTAAGAATGAATACTATACAGTTTCATCCTATAATCAGGGAATGGGAACGATCTTGAATAAAGCTTACAAACCAAGAGATCTTTTCAATAAATCTGATGAAGAAACATATGAGATACTTATTTCAGATAAATCAATACCTAAAGAAGGTCGTGATTATCTTGAGAGAGTTCATGACAGAAAAAAACTTTATACAAAAAAGTAGGTTATAAAATGTTCAAGAATATCACTGTTATATTACTGATGCTTTCCTTTTCACTGTTCGGGTTAGATTGGTACAGAAGTTATGAAGATGGTATTAAAGAAGCAGAAAAACTGGAAAAACCAATATTATTCCTTTATATATCCCCTAAGCAGAAAGAAAGTTTAAAGCTAAGCTATGTGATATCTCAGGGAGAATTAGACTGTCTGGCTGATAAATTTATTATGGTACAGTTGAACGTAACTACAAAAGAAAATTCAGAGAGATTGAAATCATACAAGATCACAGACATCCCAATGTTCATTTTACAGGATTTTAATCCTAAAAGAAAATTATCTGTTAAAGTCGTTTACATCCAGCCAGCAAATGTTTTTAATGGATTATACGAGATATATTACACCTTGGGAACTCAGCTTTGGAAACTGGGAGATATTGAGGGTGCTAAGGATGCTTTTGATCTGATATCAGGGATTCCTAACGAGCTTGGCAAAAATGTCACTAATACCCTAAAAGAGATCGAAAAAATTGAAGGTAAATCTAAGGCACCAAGTAAAGAAGATGATATGAAAAAAGCTCAGTCATATTTTGATCAGGCAAAATTAAATATTGATAACGGTAACTTTGATAAAGGTTATTTGTACCTGATGAAAGTAGTTGATCTGGCTCCTAAAACTGAATTAGAGAAAAAGGCTCAGGAAGAAATGGAAAAGATCTCAGATCTTGTCGATAAATCCAAGTTCGTTAAGAAAAAAGATACCAAAGGATCAAAAAAATGAATTATGTAACTGAAGAAGGTATGAAGGATCTTGTAAAGAAACTCTACGATATGAAACACATTCAAAGAGCTGAGATCCTGGACAGAGTCAATGAAGCAAGAAAGCTGGGTGACCTAAAAGAAAATGGAGATTATAAGGCTGCCAGAGAAGATCTTTCACGTATAGATATCCGGATCGGTGAATTGGAAAATTATATTGCATCTTCACAAATAATCTCAAGGGATAAGATAAAAAACAATGTAATAAGAATGCTTAACAAGGTCAAAATAAAAGATCATACCAGAAATAAGGACCTTGAGTATACTATAGTATCACAAGCTGAAGCAGACCCGATTGAGGGTAAAATTTCTGCAGACTCCCCTATCGGCAAAGGTCTTCTCGGTAAAAAAGTCGGAGACAGATTTATGATCACTATTCCGATAGGCGAAATAGAATTTGAAATATTAGAAATAACATCGTAAAATTTATTTTGGAGCATTTTTATGTCCGGGCACTCTAAATGGGCAACGATCCGTAGAAAAAAAGAAAAAATTGATGCAGCTAAAGGAAAGATATTTACAAAATTGATCAAGGAGATAACTGTCGCAGCAAAATTAGGTGGCAGTAACGAGGATGCAAATCCACGGTTAAAAGTAGCTATACAAAAAGGAAAAGATGCAAATATGCCTCTTGATACTATAACCAGAGCTAAATTAAAGGGGGCGGGAGAATTGCCCGGTGTAACATATGAAGATCTTGTATACGAAGGATATGGACCAGGAGGTGTGGCAATAATAGTTGAAGCCATGACCGATAATAAAGTTAGAACTGTTGCAGAAGTTCGTTTCGCTTTTAATAAATATGGCGGTAATCTTGGTGAAAGTGGTTCAGTAGCATGGATGTTCCACAAAAAAGGTATGATCATAATCGACTCCGAAGGTTTGGACGAAGATCAGGTTATGGAGGATGCTTTGGAAGCCGGAGCTGAGGATATGGTCAATGAAGATGGTAAATATGTAGTTTATACTGAATATAAAGATTATCTGAGCGTTTGTGATTCGCTTGAATCAAAATATACTTTTGAATCGAATGAACTCACAATGGTTGCAGATAATAATATAGCTGTCCCATCAGATAAAGTTGAACAATTGATGAAATTGATCGATGCTCTTGAAGCACTTGATGATGTTGATGATGTATACTCCAATGCTGATATAGATGAAGCTGATATGGATCAGGAATAAATGAGAGTACTTGGTATCGATCCGGGGATCAGTTGTACAGGCTATGGTGTTCTGGAGCTAAAAAATAATATCATTCATTTGATCGAATTGGGTGTGATAAGGACATCTCCAAAAGATACAATGCCTGTAAGGCTTAGAACGATCTTTGAGGGTGTATCCGAAGTTATTGCATCTCTGGAACCTCATGAGATGGCTGTTGAAACAGTTTTCGTAGGCAAGAATGTTCAGTCTGCATTGAAACTTGGACATGCCCGTGGTGCAGCGATCATAGCTGGAGCAATAGCGAATCTGAATGTCCGTGAATTTTCTCCAAAAGAGGTCAAACAAAATATTTCAGGTACCGGGAATGCTACCAAAGAACAAGTGCAATTCATGGTAAAATCAATTCTAAAACTCGATAAAATACCTAAGCCGAATGATGCAACTGATGCCGTTGCAATTGCATTATCATTACTCCAGACACTCAAATTCAGAAATGCGATAAAAAAGTAACAACTTTTTAGGATAAACAATGATAGAGATGATAATAGGTGATATTCTTTTTAAGGAACCTGGAAAAGTAATAGTAAACTGTGCAGGTGTTGGATATTCACTGAATATTTCCTCTTACACTTATTCCAAGTTGCCTGACATTAACAAAAAACAGGTTTTTCATACTGTTTTTAAAGTAAGAGAAGATGATATGTCCCTTTTCGGTTTCATTGACAAGCAGGAAAAAGAAGTCTTTATAATTCTAAGCAGTGTAAACGGTATCGGAGCAAAAACAGCGATGCAGTTATTATCTGAGATAAAATATGACAGATTATACAATGCGATAGCTACCGGAGACGTTGACATTATTTCACAGGCTCATGGAATAGGTAAAAAGAAAGCTCAGAAGATCGTGTTCGAACTTCAGGAAAAAATAGGTGCGGCAGGTGACATATCTGATGTTATAAATATTGGTGCAGTAAGCAGTAACTCAGAGGCGGTTTCAGCTCTGGTTCAGCTGGGATACAAGAACAGTGATGCCAATGCTGCTGTTGCTAAAATAGTCAAAGAACACGGAAAAGATATCTCTACACAGGAGATCATAAGATTTGCTCTGCAGAACAGAATGAAGAAATAAATTAGAAGTTATATTTAAGGGCGTTATGAATAACGCCCTTTTTTCATGGTACAATAAACTGAAAATGCAATTCATCAGTAAAAAATTTACTGATACTATAATTTTATGACCAATTCCTTCAAATTGTTAAGATTCTCTATCTCAAGCTCTCGTGTTTTTTCTAGTAACTTTACTTTTTGAAGTACATCCAATTCTCTATTTGATATTTTATCAAGATAATTTCCGATCTGTTCGTATATATAGGCAATATCCTGCATAAATTCTTTGGTCTCAAGATCATAGAGTTCAGATATTTCATTCATATAGTCTTTTGCCATAGAACGGCATTCACTCCATACTTTGGCATTCCACCAGTTACCGTGAGAATCGCCATAACCTTTTTTTACTGCATCAATAAAATTGTCATATGCATCAAAACCCATCCCGTAATGCTCCCAGGAATAACTTTCTGAACTATCGAAAAGTTCAATAGCATAAATAATACTTTCAAGAATAATTTTTTTTATATGAATATGCTCGATCTTTAGGAAAGAATAAAAATTAACATGGAAGTCTTCTCCAAGTTCTTCCCATGTGCCGTATGATAATTTAGCAGGTGGAAATTTCATTTTCGGCCATGGTTGATAGCATAATAGTCCTTCACTTTCATAACCGTAAATTAACTGATTATCCAAATTCAGCATTGAACAGGGAATTCTATTATCTATCTTGGATCTTATTATTGCTTCTACTTTACCTCTGGCCTGTTTCACAATTGTTGGAGGGAAAAAACCAAGATCCTCCATAATTATACCCATATGTCTTAGTAATTCAGTAAATTTTGTCATATTCCAGCAATATGGTCCACTGGGACACAACTTTTTATGAATATTTATCATAAATGCCTGACCTGTAGCTCCAAAAATAAAAGCATCGCTGTAATTATAACCGTAGTAATCTGAAACTCCCTTTATAACACCCATCAAAGATGTGTTAAAAGGTTTCATTTTTAAATTTTTCAATTTCATATTATTTCCACTTTATTATAAATTTTATTTTTTATAATATAAAATAATTTCTACAATATAACACATACCTAAAAAAGTCCGCTAATATTCCCTTCATTATCTATATCTATGTTCATCGCGGCTGGAACCTCCGGTAAACCTGGCATTCGCATAATGTCACCGGTGATGGGCACTAAAAATCCTGCACCGGAAGATATTTGAATTTCTCTTACAGTTACAATGAAATCTTTGGGTCTGCCTAATAAATGCGGATTGTCAGAAAGAGATTTTTGTGTCTTAGCTATACAAATAGGCAACTTATCCAATCCTAGTTTTTGAATTCGTTTAATATCATTCAATGCCTGTGGTCTGTAATCAACAGCTTCAGCACCATAAATAGTTTTCGCAACTTTCTCGATCTTATCTTCAATTGACCAATCCCATTCATACAATGGAGTAAACTTATTATTACACATTTCAGCTACATTCAATACAGCTTTTGCCAGGTCTAGTCCTCCTTCCCCACCTTTTTCCCACACATTTGCCACAGCGACCAGATAACCTTTGTTTTCAACAAATTCTTTTATCATTCTGATCTCTTCGTCCGTATCCGATGGAAATCTATTAATTGCAACTACTGAACAAATGTTAAAATGAGCCATATTTTCAAGATGTTTCTCTAAATTAACCATTCCTTCCTTTAATGCTTCAAGATTTTCATTTTGGAGATCCTTAAGCTTAACTCCACCATGAAATTTTAATGCTCTAACAGTAGCAACTAATACTGTTGCACTTGGACTCAATCCGGCTGAAACACATTTAATATCAAAGAATTTTTCTGCTCCCAGATCAAAACCAAAACCTGCTTCGGTCACAACATAATCGCTTAAACTCAGACCCATCCTTGTTGCTATAACTGAATTTGTTCCTTGAGCAATATTTGCAAATGGTCCACCATGAATAATTGCGGGGAATCCGCCAATTGTTTGCACTAAATTCGGTTTGATCGCATCTTTTAATAAAGCAGCCATTGCTCCATTTACTTTCAGATCCTTAACATAAACAGGTTTCTTTGAACGGGTATATCCAACAAATATTTCACCCAGTTTTCTTTTAAGGTCCATCAGATCATCACTTAAACATAAAGCTGCCATGATCTCAGATGCTGCTACTATATCAAATCCGGTTTCTCTTGGAATTCCGCTAAGTGTACCACCAAGTCCTATCACAATATCTCTAAGAGAGCGGTCATTCATATCCATGACCCTTCTCCAGCTGATAGTTCTGGGGTCCAGGTCCAGCTCATCTTTTTTACTCTGAATTTCGTTGTCTATGATCGCTGCAAGTAAATTATTTGCCTTTTCAATAGCATTCAGATCACCTGTAAAATGTAAATTTATGTCTTCCATAGGTAAAACCTGAGCATGACCACCACCGGCTGCTCCACCTTTTATTCCAAATACCGGCCCTAAAGACGGTTCTCTAAGGACAACCGTTGCTTTTTTGCCTAAAAGATTTAATCCCTGACTTAAGCCTATAGAAACAGTTGTTTTACCCTCTCCAGCTGGAGTAGGAGTGATCGCTGAAACTAATATCAGTTTACTCTTTTTTACTTTTTCCAGATCTATAAAATGTAATGGCAATTTAGCCTTATACTTTCCATAATATTCCAGATCTTCTTCAGGAATATTCAATTTTTGAGCGATTTTTGAGATATGTTCTATCTTTGCTGCTTTTGCAATTTCGATATCAGTATTCATTTGGATCTCCTGAAACATTGTTTTAACTATTATTTAAAGTAAGACTATTTATATCTTATGATAACATACTAAAAAAAATGAGAATATTCAAGATAAATATCACAATATTAAATTATTCGTTCTCAATTATCTTGTTTAATATCACACCTCTGACTTTTTCTACAATTGAATCTACTGTCAATCCATCAGGTTTTACCGGTTCAAGAAAATCGACTTTAACTTTCGTGAATGGTCTTGGGAAGATCGATCCTGATGACAATGCATTATAAGCCCCGTTGATAGCTACCGGAACCACAGGTACATTCAACTCCTTACTCAATATCGCAAATGTCTTTTTAAACTCTCCTATCTCACCGGTCTTTGATCTGGTGCCTTCCGGAAAAATTATAATATTCTTCTTTCTCTTCAAGACTTCAGCCATCTTCTGAATAGACCCTTTTAGATCATTATTTACGTCCATTACTATTACATTGTTCTTTTTTGCCATCATCTTAAGGAACCAGTTCTTAACATGTTTTTTCTTGGCGTAAAAGAATGTATCCTTCATAATATTTCTTTTTATACCTGAAGCCACGAATAAACCGTCAATATAGCTTTGATGATTAGGAGCAATAATAAAAGGTCCTTCAGGTAAATTTTCACTACCCAGGGTTTCAAATCTGAAATACAGCTTGAACATTCTTTTGGACAAACTCTTAATAAAATTCTGAGTGAACCATGATTTAGGTAATTTCACATTTACTTTTTCCTTTAAAGTAGCAGTCCAGTTAATGCTTTCAAATTTATGCCAAAGTTTATGATCTTTTATATGATCAACTATCTCCTTTACGGATGGAAAATGAAATAATTTATCCTCATCTATCTTTACACCAAAAGTTTGCTCAACAAAGCTGATAAACCCTATTTTACCCAGAGAATCAAGTCCCAGATCATACTCAATATGCTGGTCAGGATATACATCCATATCTGTCTGACTTTCTAAGTAAGTTTTCACAGCATGATATTCTTCACAATCAGGCTGTTCCATCTTTGATCTGTCAACTTCAGGCTTATTTATCAAGTCAACCAGCTTGAATCTCTGTATCTTACTCAGCCTTGTTCTAGGAATTTCCTGCCTGGTTATCGTGAACTGATTTATTCTTTTGTATGAACTCAGTTCTTTATTGAATTCAGGTAAGAGTATTTCCTTTAAATATTTATTTATGTCGATTACACCTTTCTCAGAGAAACCCTGAAAATCAGGAACGATAATAGCGTGAAGTTTTTCTTCGTGGATAAGAACAGCGGCCTCTTTTACGAACGGTTGAAGCTTATCAAGCTTACTTTCAAGTTCTACAGGATTGATATTCTTTCCGTTAGAAAGTACGATTATCTCTTTAGTTCTTCCTGTGATCCTTAAAAATCCTTTTTTATCGAGAGTACCGGTATCCCCTGTATATAACCACCCGTCTTTCAAAACAGCCGCAGTTTCTTCAGGTCTGTTATAATAACCTTTCATGATATTTGGACCTTTCGCAACCACTTCACCGTCTCTGATCTCAACTGTGACTCCCGGTAATGCCTGTCCTGTTGATCCGATCTTTATCTTTCCCGGTCTAGTAAAAGTTATCATTGGTGCTGATTCTGTCATACCGAAGCCTTCAAGTACGTCAACACCTATGGTAACAAAGAAATTACCAACATCCTTATTCAAAGCTGCTCCACCTGAAACAAAAGTCTCTATATGTCCCCCGAGTCCCTGATGAACTTTTTTGAATATCATTTTACCCAGAGTTTTATTTCCGATAAGATCGACTATACGGTATAAATTTTTTGCAAGAAAACTTACATCTATCTTGGATTTTATACCCCTGTAGAGCAATTCGTAGAATCTGGGAACACCTACGACAATATTAACTTCATTATCTTTCAATGTCTGCTTGACATCCTCAGACTGCATCGACGGGCTCATAGCAATACTTCCACCTGATGCCAAAGGAGCCAGCATTGTGCCTGCAAGAGGGAAAATGTGATGAAGAGGTAACAGCATCAGTGTCTCTTTCTTTGGAGTGAAAATCGGTACATTTTTTGTCACTCCTTCAATATTTGCGATTAAATTCTTATAAGATAACATGACACCTTTAGGGCTTCCAGTTGTACCTGAAGTATAAATGATCACTGCTGTTCTTTCAATATCTTCTGTAATTGTATAATCTGTTGTTGAAATTTCATCGGTAAGATTAATATCATCAAAGTTGATCGATTCAATTTTATAATCAAGCCTTTCAGAGATCTTTTTAAAATTTTCCTTTGTACCATTACTATAGAAGATCAGCTCGGGTTTGCAGTCATTAAGAATATATACAACATCTTCTATTGAGGACATGAAATCAACCGGCACTATGATACAATCATTTTTCCATCCGGAAAAAAAAGAATATAACCACTCTAACCTGTTCTCTGACAGTATTGCTATCTTTTCATATTTTTTATCATTGAACAACTTTGAATATCTGTCAATATTCTCAAGAAGACCTTTATAGCTTATCTGGTCATTGTTTGTTTTTACAGCTATTTTATCCAAAAATTTAGTACAAATCATTCCAAAAACCTCAAATTTTAGTATACAGACCTCAAATATAGTAAAAAACTATATTTGACCCTATGATAAAAATAATCTATTAAAGCACTAAAAACAAAGTTAATTATGAAATAATTTGTTAAAAAAGACGCTGCAAAGCCTCTTTAAAGATCGTGATCTTCTACCCCGGAAATTTATTTACATCCAGCTCATAATATACTTCACAGCCTTCGTATTTGAAACCGAGAAGCTTACTCGTTCTTTTTGACCCGTAGTTATTAGGACTTGTTTCTGTGACAATTGCTGTGATCTTACTTTTAAAATCAGCCGTTATCTTGAAAAAGTTCTCAGTTTTCATCCATTTTGCGATACCTTTATGTCTGTATTCCGGTAAAGTTCCAGTCATGTACTGGTATGGATACTGCGGAAATTTCTTGTGTATAAAAATATTTGTCATACCAATTAATTTATTCCTTTCGTTGAAAGCAAGTATTCTGTATGAGACCTGATCAGTTCCTTTTTGATCCTTCTCTCGTTCTGCCATTTTCTTCGGGTCAATAAATGTGTTGAAGTAATGAGGTTTAGGCATATCTTCCATCAATAGTGTGAATAGAGAGCAATATTCCTTTATAAGTTTTTGTGGTATAGTTGTATAGAATTTTAGCTTTATATCGGGATTCTTTTCAGGGAGCTCCCTCATCCACTTTTTCATCTCATTCTTATTAGCTTCTTTAGGTGGTAAATTCATTCTTATAGTATATTCACCCAGTTTTCCTTTTAACCTTTTTGCTATCTCTCTGAAATTATCATTGAAAGTTTTGAATAGTATTATCTCATCTCTTTTTTTATCGAAATACTTTTTTATCAGTTTTGATATAAGAAGTGATATCTCTTTATCATGGTCATAGAAAGCAGAATTGTAAAATACTTCAAGATGATTTTTTCTAGAGGAATTAGGAGTTGAAGCTATGTAGAAATAACCATAGAACTCATCATCTTTAAGTACTGCGGTAATAGTATGCAGGTTCTTATCCTTTTTAAATGTATCCTGCATATAATTTTTCCATTGTTCCCAGGTATTAAATGGTGTTTTTGATCCCGCTCTTTCGTTTACCTGTATTCTCATATCAAAAAATTTCTTCCAGAAATCATCTGAATACTTCTTAACATTTCGTTTTGTTATTTCTTTCATGCTGAATTTATTCATAAACAAATCCTTAACTTTAATTTAATAATGAAGTTAAAATACGTTTAATGTAGTTAATTAGCAACTATTTGGATATGAAATGTCTTTTTTAGGTGATAAAATGCTATTTGAGGTGTATTTACTCCGAAGAACCGTTCTTCTTTATCATAGGATAAAGCTTTGCAAAACAATACGGGCAAAGACTGTGGCTGAAAGTCGCATCAGATTTCTTCTCAATATATCTTTCAACAGCATTCCACTGACCTTCTTCATCTCTGATACTCTTACATGAAGAACAAATAGGAAACAAACCTTCAAGGATCTTAACTTCTTTCAATGCTTTCTCTAGCTCAGTATTCTTTTGCTTAAGCTGTTTTTCTGCTGAATCCAGTCTAATCATTAACTTTAAAAAATAGATCGCAGGTCCATAAAATGTAAGTATAGGTAAAAATAAAGGTAATAGCATCTTTTTTGTTTCTACTGCACCATCCATCAAATACACTGTAACATATGATATAAGACAAGCAATAACAACAAAGAACACAGTGATTATTGTGGCTGCTTTTATAGGTCCAAACTTCTTAAGCCTTCTCAGGAACATTTACTTACCTATTTTACTGTAATCTCACATAAAACTAAACGATAAAACAACTTTTCGATGTGATTTGTATCACATATAAGTAAATAAATACTAACTAATACCTAAAATATCTTCAGCCTGTTCTAAGTCATTCTCATTCACCAGAAGTTTAACACCTTTAACAAATGTCTGACCCAATCCCAGACCTGCAACATCATCAGACATGATCATTGATGGAATATTGTTTGATTCAAGCAAAGCTTTCGCCATTTCAGCTTCTGAATGATTCGTAAATACAGATAAAACTACCAGATCTTTCATATCATATCCTTTTAAATTTACGGTAATATACTGATCAATCAGCAAATCTTCAATAGAAACAAATTAATAGATTCTTAATGATCTAATTATAGTCTTTCAAAAGAGGATTTTTTTTTGTATATTGTCTTAAGAATATTTACTTAATTCAAATACAGGAGGTTCTTATGCCGGATGAATTTAAACCCGGTTGTGCAAGACCGACGGGTGGTCCTGTTGGATCAGGGAGTGTACCTGAAAAAGTAATTGAACAAAAGTCTCAAAAGGAGGAAAGACCAATGATCAAAGTAGGAAAAAAAGCTCCGGACTTTACAGCACCGGCTTTTCACAATGGAAAATTCGTTAACGTCAAACTTTCTGATTATCTGGGTAAATGGGTAGTATTATGTTTCTATCCCGGTGATTTCACATTTGTTTGAGCTACTGAAGTGTCAGCAGTTGCTGCAAAATATCCAGAATTTCAAAAACTTGGTGTAGAAGTATTATCAATGAGCGTTGACAGTGTGTTCGTTCATAAGATGTGGAATGAAAAAGAACTTTCTAAAATGGTCGATGGTGGAATTCCTTACGCTATGTGCTCTGACGGTGGTGGAAAGGTCGGAACTATCTATGGTATCTACGATGAAGATGCAGGTGTAGAAACAAGAGGAAGATTTATCATAGACCCTGATGGAGTTGTTCAGGGATATGAAGTATTAACTCCTCCTGTTGGAAGAAATGTAAGTGAAACAATTAGACAGATACAGGCATTTCAGCTTGTCAGAGAAAGCAAAGGTGGAGAAGCAACACCTTCAGGTTGGAAACCTGGTAAAATGACTTTAAAACCGGGACCTGACCTTGTAGGTAAGGTTTGGGAAGTCTGGAAGACTGATAACGCATTTGAATAATAAAAAAAGGGCTAACGCCCTTTTTTTTATCTTAACTCATTGATCGCCCATTGAAGAGCGTCTTCAAGCATCTTATCTTCAGGTTTTCCAATAAAACCATTATCCATAAGATTTTTAGTCATTCCTCTGGAATAATCAATATCTTCCTTAGCCTTAGCAAAAGCCTCATCCCAGGTCATATTGATCCTTGCTACGCCATCTTTGATCGCCTGCATAGCTACATCAGCAGATTCAACTGGGAATACAGTCGCTTCATCCATAGTTGGAACGATATTCTCAGGATCTATACCACGTTTCTCAGCATAATCGGCAAGTGAATGGGCAGCAGCAATTGCCATATTATCAGTGATCTTTCTTGCTCTTACCATCAAAGCACCTTTTAAGATACCTGGGAAACCGATAGAATTATTAACCTGATTAGGAAAGTCTCCCCTACCTGTAGCAACTATGAAAGCACCTGCTTCTTTAGCTGCATAGGGATAGATCTCAGGAACAGGATTAGCACAGGTAAATACAATAGCTTTTTCAGCCATAGTTGCGATCCATTCCTTCTTGACAGTGTCAGGACCCGGAGTTGACAATGCGATAAGAACATCAGCACCTACGAAAGCTTCTTCGATAGTTTTAACCTGATCTTTATTTGTTGTCTCACAGAGTTCCCACTTTCTGTAGAATCTCTTATCAGCTTCAATATCTGCTCTACCCTTGTTTAAAGACCCTTTAGAGTCGAACATTATCAAATTACCGGGATCTGCTCCATCTGTTATAATAAGTCTCGCAATAGTTGTATTTGATGCTCCAGCTCCAAGAAGAACGATCTTAACATCTTTAATATCTTTCTTAGCCAGCTTAAGAGCATTAATTAAACCCGCCAGAGTAACACTTGCAGTTCCCTGAGCATCATCATGCCAAACAGGTATATCGCATTCCTCTCTAAGAACATCAAGAACTTTGAAGCAATTCGGCTGTGATATATCTTCCAGATTGATAGCACCAAAGCTGTGCTGACACATTTTAACAAAATCTATTATTTTCTGCGGATCATTCTTACCATCTTTATCTTTACTGTCAACACAAAGAGCTACTGCATCAACTCCACCAAGATATTTCATTAGGAAAGCTTTTCCTTCCATTACACCAAGACCTCCGGGAGGAGTACAGTCGCCATCACCCAGAACTCTTGTAGAATCACTTACAACACCTACAAGATTACCTCTGTTGCTTAATTCAAATGAAGTATCGTTGTTATCTCTTATCTCTGTAGAGACCTTTGAAACACCCGGAGTATACCAGACATTGAACCAGTTAAAACCGAAAACACCTGCTTTTGGCGCAGTTTGTATCTTTCCGCCATAGAATTTATGTGCTGACTCTGACAATTTCTTAAGGAACAGTGTTTTACCTTTAGCTATCTGTTCTTCAGTAAAATCATCAGGAAATGCATTGTTCAGGTTTGATAGATCCATTTTGATCTTTTCCATACTCACTCTCCGTTTATTTAAAATTAGAATTTAGATTTAGGTTTTGAGTTGTTGGTTGTGGGTTATGGGTTACTCACAACTCACAACCCTAAACTCACAACTATCTTTGATACTTCTTCACTCCTTCATCATATATATCATTCCCATTGACATCGTTGGCTACAATGCACGGGAACTCTTTTACCTCAAGTTTTCTAATTGCTTCAGCACCAAGATCTTCATAGGCGATAATTTCAGCTTTAGTTATGGAATTTGCTACGACAACCGCAGCTCCACCTATTGCGGCAAGATAAACCGCTTTATTCTTTACCATTGAGTCTTTAACAGAGACGTCTCTCGGACCTTTGCCGATCATAGCTTTTATACCTGCATCAAGCAAAGCAGGGGCATAAGGATCCATTCTATAACTTGTCGTAGGACCTGCTGAACCGATCGCTTTTCCGGGAGGAGTAGGTGCAGGACCAACATAATAAATTACCTGACCATTAGGATCGAACGGTAATTCTTTTCCTTCATCCAGTAATGCAACAAGTCTTTTGTGGGCTGCATCTCTTGCAGTATATATCGTACCTGTAATGTAAACTTTATCTCCTGTCTGGAGATCTATCAGGTCATTACTATCTATCGGTGTATTTAGATAAACTGTCTTTGCCATAATTTCTCCAAATTATAAAGTTATTGATTTATGTCTTGCTGCGTGACACTGAACATTTACTGCTACAGGCATTGAAGCTATATGACAAGGTTTAGTCAAAATATGAACTGCCAATGCTGTAGTTCTTCCACCGAGTCCCTGAGGACCGATACCAAGATCATTTATTTTTGCCAGAATATCCTTTTCTACTTTATCCCATTTAGGATCAGGATTTGGATCGTTCAAATTTCTGAGTAAAGATTTTTTAGCTAATAAAGCACTCTGCTCAAAATTTCCTCCAAGACCAACACCAACCACTATTGGTGGGCATGGATTTCCACCTGATCTTTTTATCCTGTCAACTACGAAATCAATAACACCTTCAAGACCATCAGCAGCTTTCATCATCTTGACTTCACTCATATTCTCCGCTCCACCACCTTTCGGAGCTAAAGTGATCCTGATCTTATCTCCGGGAACAATATCAGTGTAAATTATTGCAGGAGTATTGTCAGTAGTATTCTTTCTGTCTATCACAGGATCGTCCACCATTGATTTTCTCAGGAATCCGTCTTTATAACCCTGTCTGACACCTTCATTGATAGATTCTACAAAATCCCCGCCTACGATATGAACATCCTGACCAAGTTCTACAAAAATAACCGCAACTCCTGTATCCTGACATATCGGCATTTGTTCTTTTACGGCCATTTCATAATTCTGCAGAAGAATATCCATTACTTCTTTCGCAGTTTCTGATTCTTCAGTCTCCTTCATAGACTTCATCTTATCAATTACATCCTGTCCAAGATAATAATTTGCTTTGATACTGAGTTTCTTTACTGAGGAGATAATTTCGTCAACGTGAATTTCTCTCATAATTACTCCGTATAATTTTAAATTAGAAGTTTGAATTAGCAGGTTATGTGTTGTTAGTTGTTATTTGTTAGTTGTTAGTTCGCTCACAACCCACAACCCTCAACTCATAACTATCCTTCCATAACTTTCTTTATACTTTCCCCGATCATTGCAGGTGATTCTGACACAAATACACCGGCATCTCTCAATGCTTCCATCTTTTCGGCAGCTGTTCCTGCACTTCCTGCAATAATAGCTCCTGCATGACCCATTCTCTTCCCTTTAGGAGCAGTCTGTCCGGCTATGAAAGCGACCACAGGTTTATCGAAGTGTTCTTTGATATAGTTTGCAGCTTGTATTTCAAGATCACCACCGATCTCACCTATGAGAACGACCGCTTCTGTTTCAGGATCATCTTTAAACTCTTTCAGAGCATCTATAAATGAAGTTCCGATTATCGGATCGCCACCGATACCAATTGCAGTTGATACACCGTAGCCGGCTTTTACGACCTGATTAGCAGCTTCATAGGTCAAAGTTCCTGATTTTGAAATAACACCTATATTTCCCTTCTTAAAGATAAATCCAGGCATGATCCCGATCTTGGCTTCTTCTGCTGTGATTATTCCAGGACAATTAGGACCGATCAACCTTGAACCTTTTTTTTCTACAAATTTTTTTGCCAGCATTATATCTTTTACAGGAATTCCCTCTGTAATGCATACGATTATCTTTATTCCGGCATCTGCTGCTTCCATTATGGCATCCGCACCGAAAGCAGGCGGGACAAATATTAACGACACATCAGCTCCTGTTTGAGCAACAGCATCCTTTACTGTGTTGAAAACATCTTTATCAAGATGATGCTCTCCGCCTTTACCAGGAGTAACTCCTCCAACGATATTCGTTCCGTAGTCAATACATTGCTGAGCATGGAAAGTGCCTTCTTTTCCTGTAAAACCCTGAATAATGACCTTAGAATCTTTATTTACAAATATACTCATACTATCTACCTCCCGCTGCTTCAACAGCCAGTTTAGCACCGTCAGCAAGATCTTTAGCCGGTATAATGTTATTCAAGTGCGCATTTTCCAATATTTCGGAAGCTTCATCTGAATTTGTACCATCAAGCCTGACTATGATCGGAACTGTTACATTTGTCACTTTAGTTGCTTCAAGTATACCATTAGCTATCCTGTCACAACGGACAATACCTCCAAATATATTCACAAAAATTGCTTTAACATTAGGATCTTTAAGTATGATCTCAAACCCTTTTGCTACAGTAACCGCACTTGCAGCACCACCAACATCAAGAAAATTGGCCGGATTTCCGCCTTCATGCTTGATTATATCCATTGTAGACATAGCGAGTCCTGCACCGTTAACCATGCATCCTACATTCCCGTCGAGTTTCACATAACTCAATCCGTATTTATCCGCTTCAAGTTCTGCCGGTTCCTCTTCTGAAAAATCTCTCATTTCCACTATTGCTGGATGCCTGTATAAAGCATTATCGTCAAAAGCTATTTTTGCATCAAGGGCAACGAACTTATCGTCTGTGGTAAGTACAAGCGGATTTATTTCAACGATACTTGCATCCATATCTATATACAGTTCGTATAATTTTTTTGCGAACTGATAAAATTCTTTCATTTCTTTTTTATGTAATCCTATTTTATAACCCATTTCCATTATCTGGAAAGCCTGAAGACCATAGAGCGGATCAATACTGACCTTAACGATCTTTTCAGGTGTTTCAGCAGCAACTTTTTCTATCTCCATTCCACCTTCTGTAGACACCATCATTACCGGTACTTCAGTTGCTCTGTCTAAAACCATTCCCATATAGAATTCTTTTGCTATATCAACTCCGCCTTCAATGTATATCTTTCTTACAAGCTGACCTTCAGCTCCGGTCTGAGCCGTGATCAAGTTCATACCTAGTATACTTTCAGCATGTTCTTTTACTTCAGTGATAGTTCTTGCCAGTTTAACACCACCACCTTTACCTCTACCGCCTGCATGTATCTGAGCTTTCACTGCCCAGATCCCTCCACCGATCTCTTTTGCTGTTTCCATTGCCTCTTCTGAGTTGTGGATCATTTTACCTGCAGGGATAGGGATTCCATATTTTGCAAAAAGTTCTTTTGCCTGATATTCGTGTATTTTCATATTGCTTCTCTCGTTTTTGTTCTATCGAGACGCCCATGTAGGACGTCTTTACGTGTGTTCGTATAGACGCTCTATATGAGCGTCTCTCTTTTGGCTTAGAGCAGATGAAAAAAGGCAGGGATTTCCTGCCTTTTTCTTATATCAACGTTCCGTTATATTCATTGATCAGTTGTTTTGCTTTTACGTGATCAGGAATATAATCAGGAAGGATCACAGGAGAAACTTTATTTCTTTCAATTCCAAGTTCAGCAACTTCTTCATTGTAAGAAATTACATGATCTAAAGTCATATTTCCTGCATCTTCTATAGATTGAGCTCTCTCAGCAGCATAAATTCCGGCTCTCTTACCGAATACTATTATGTCAAGCTGTGAGTTACCCATAAGTCTGTTCCTGCCGTGAACTCCACCTGTAGCTTCACCTGCTACATAAAGACCTGGAATATTAGTTTCACACTTGTCATTAATATCTATTCCACCGTTTTGATAATGAAGAGTAGGATAAACAAGCATTGGTACTTCTCTTATATCTATACCGAATCTCTGATATTGTCTAAGCATAGCAGGAAGTTCCTTCTCAATCGTACCTTCTCCATTGATCTGATCGATAAGTGGAGTGTCAAGCCATATACCTTTTAATCCTGAAGGAGTTGAAATACCTCTACCTGCATTGCATTCACGAATGAAAGCTGATGCTTCAACATCTCGAGGCTCTAAAGGATATACGAAAAGCTCACCGTCCTTATTTACTGGTTGAGCACCGATCCCTCTTATTTTCTCAGTACAAAGGAAACCTACGATCTGCTCAGGAAAAATCGCACCAGTTGGATGATATTGAACAGAATCCATATATAATAAATGAGCACCTGCTCTATAAGCAAATGCTATACCGTCAGCAGTTGCACCATAGTGATTACTTGTCTCAAAACCTCTGATATGAAGTCTGCCGAAACCACCGGTTGCAACGATAACTGATTTAGCTTTTACAATTGAGAACTGCTTATTCTCAAGATGGTACATCACTGCACCTGATACTTCTTTCTTATCATTTAATAGAAGCTCAACTATAGCGGTATACTCAAGATATTTTATCTTATCTTTTCTGTTATAAACCTCATCTCTTATAACTTTACAGATAGCTGCACCGGTATAATCTCTTGCAGAATGCATTCTGTTCCTGCTTGTACCACCGCCGGCTTTAACTTTCATGTTACCTGTATCGTCCTTGTCGAACATTACACCCATATCTTCAAGCCATTTGATAGATAATGGAGCATCGTTTACCAATGCTTTTACAAGTTCAGGTTTGTTATCAAAATGACCTCCACCTATAACATCTAAATAATGTATCGCAGGTGAATCATCAGCCTGGTCAGCTGCCTGAATTCCACCCTGGGCCATCATCGAATTTGAATCTCCCAGACGTAATTTAGTTGCCAACAGAACATCAGCACCTTTCTCAGAAGCCACTATAGCTGCAGACATTCCCGCTGAACCTGCTCCAATTATCAAAACATCTGTTTCGATATCAGCTTTTGAAAGATCAAAATTATCAATATCAATTCTCGAGTAAGTTTCTAGCATATCTGCAATTTCAGTAGTAAGGATCATACCTTTATCAGGTCCTACTTTTACTTCTCTTCTTGCATCTGCTTTGTAATCAGGATGATTATCATTCAGAACAACTTCTCTCTCCTGTTCGTTCATCCCCGGGTAGATCATCTTACCAAGTTTACGGGCAAGTTCCAATCTATCCGGTCTGGTTGATTCTACTTTTTTAATAGATTCCTGCATATATTCTGGATACATGGTCTCTCCCTAAGATATTTTTATTTCACGACTGTAATATTTATCGATAAGTTCCTGTTTAGCCATTCCAACAAGATCATTCAATTCTTTTTCATACTTCCCTTCAATGATCTCGTTTACTCTTGCTTCAAGTTCCTTACTTTGAGGTGCAATATATTTTCCATAAAGTCTTTGGGCTAAGATAGCAGCATTGAACTGAACTATCTCTGCAGGACATCGAAGTGCACAAAGTCCGCATCTTATACAGTCAAATGATAAACTTGCCGCCTCAGCAATATCTCCCCTAATGATCGCCTGAATGTAATCCATTACCTGAATGTCCTGAGGACATGCTTTGGTACAGGTATTACATGATACACATCTGAAAACACTCGGATACAAATTCATGAAAGTCCCTGCATCAGGTGTTATCTCTTCCATCTTGTACGTTGGTTTATCGGCAGGTACAAAAGGTATCTGTGCAATATACATTTCGTCAGTTACAACGGTCTGGCAACCAAGTCCGCCTTTCATTTTATAATCACCTTTTTCTCTGTAAACAGTTGCACAGGCCCCGCAGAACCCTTCACGGCAACCTACACCTCTTTTCAACTGGAATCCGGCATATTCAAAGGCTCCGATTATGGTAGAACCTTCCGGTACCATGTATGCTTCACCCATGACATATACTTTCACCATTTTTTGAGCATCAGACATAATTACTCCTAAACATTATATTAAATTTTTATTTTTCAACAGTTCCTTTGGATCAATGTAATGATCTTCCAATCCAATGAACTTCTCTTCCAGTCCGAGTGCTAATGCTAGTAACTGAGTAAAATAAAAAACCGGCATAGTCTTGAAGTTCGGATCTTTTTCCATGATAAGCTTTTGTCTGTTATCAAGATTGAAGGCACAAAGCGGGCATGATGTGATTATCGCATCTGCTCCTGATCTATGAGCATTCTCAATTATACCTTTTGCCAGATTAACGACTATATCCTTATTGTTAACAGTGTGATAACTTCCGCAACATCTTCCTTTGGCATCCCAATTGACCGGTTCAGCACCTACAGAAGTAATAAAATCCTCAATTATAGCCGGAGCTTCAGCGTTATCTATTCCTATTTCCTTTGGTCTGAGCAGCATACATCCGTAATAAGGAGCTATTTTCATATCTTTCAACGATTTTGTTACTTTCTCAGCTATTTTATCAAACCCGATCTCTTTAAGAAGTTCAAAATAATGAACCACTTCAACTTTTCCCTCATAATCTTTTTCAAGATACATAAAATCATTGATCGATTTCATATCTTCAGCATTGTTCTTTACTCTTCTGTTGGTGTTCTTCATTGTGTTGAAGCACATTGAACAAAGAATTAACATTCTGCTGTCATTTACCGTTCCCTTTTCAGACATTTCTTCCGCATGTACAAAATTTCTCACAGGAGCTACATGCTTCATAAGGTCATCACTTGTTAAAGATGATACAACTCCGCAACAGTTCCATTTAGGCATTTCGACCATCTCAATTCCGATCTTTTTACCTGCTTCAATTGCAGATATCTCAAAATTCTTTGCAGTTGTTTTTAGTGTACAACCAGGGAAATAAGGTATTTTAATATTGTCTTTCATCTATTCTCATCCTGAATTTATTAGAATAACATTAGCTGGTGAACTTTCTGAAAGCTGATACTACAGCGATAGAAGGCAATTCTTCAGCATCTTCTTTTGAAATATCCTTAATATCAATATTATCAATAGCCTGACGCAGCTTAGTCTGTCTTAGAGCTTCTGATACTTTAGAAACATCAAGTATCCTTGGACATCTTACTGTACAGGTAAAGCATGATGCACATATCCACATTGTTTTAGAATCAAGTACATCCATCTGACCGAGCATTGTCTTTCTCATGATCTGGGATGGTGTTATATCCATTTCCTCAACGAACGGGCATCCACCGGAGCATGTTCCGCACTGATCACACATTGTTATCGTTTCACCGCTCAATTTTTCGATCTGCTTTAAAAATTCAGCACCTTTATCAGTAAGTTTTATTTTCTTTGGCATAATCCCTCCTTTACCTCAGAAGTAATTGGTTCGAATCCTTTTATTGATTCTGATATTTTAGTTACTGTATCAACAAATCTTTGTAAAGCACCTGCATTGAACTCTTCAAAATATATTCTATCCCCTGGAACACCTGATTCGATCAATCTTGCCTTTGCAATTTCAATATTCTTTTTTGCAACTTCACTGGTCCAAGGTACTCTAAGATTGTTCACTTCACAATCTCCGACAAGAATAGCATCCGCACCTTTTTTGAAAGCATACATCATTAGATTTAGTGTTACCCTGCCACTGCTAGGCATTCTTAATATCCTGGTTTCACCGGTGTACTTCATCTTTCTTACTCCGAGAGCATCTGCAACTCTGTAAGTACAGTTATTATCTGCGAATACAAGTATTCTTTTTTCGTTTTCGTTTTTGTTCGAGAGCATTGCATCGATTGAAGCATAAATTTGATCTGAAGTATATGCGTAAAGATCTAAAGCTTCAGTAGGGCAACTTGCAATACATGATCCGCAACCAAGACAAAGTGCTTCTTCAACTTCAGCTTTTCCATTAGAATTCATTGAAATTGCATTTTTCGGACAATTATCTATACATAATTTACATCCGTCACATTTATCCTGATCCACAAATGCGAGGATCGGATCGATACTGAATTCTTTTTGTGCTAAAGTTACCATCACACGCGAAGCGGCTGCACTTGCCTGAGCCACTGTATCAGGAATATCTTTTGGACCCTGAGCAGTTCCGGCTATAAATACACCCTCTACAAGAGTATCAACCGGTTTATATTTTGGATGAGCTTCCTTTAAAAATCCGTCTTCACTCTTCGCAAGTTTCAGGAAATTTGCGATTGGATCGGTTGCTTTACTTAAACCCATACCGTTAGCTAAAACCACAAGATCAAAGTCACTCTCGATCACCTGTCTTGATAAAGTATCTTCAACTGTTATGGACACCTGCTTTGTGAATGGATGCTCTGTAAAATGTGAAGGTTTTCCACGTACAAATTTTACACCCATTTTCTGTGCTTTTTTATAATATTCTTCAAAACCTTTACCAAAAGCTCTCAGGTCAGTATAGAATACATAAATATCTGTTTCCGGTTTAGCAGCTTTCAGTAAAGAGGCTAATTTTACTGAGTACATACAACATACTCTTGAGCAGTATTCTCTGCCTATCTGTTCGTCTCTTGACCCTACACACTGAATAAAAGCAACTCTGTTACCGACTTCTCTTGGCGGTTCAGGTTCGCTAATGTGATCGACTATCCTTTCCATTTCCAGAGCAGTCACCACATTTTTATATTTACCGTATCCAAATACTGCTTTTTCAGTAGCGTCATAGATATCAAATCCGGTCGCTACGACAATAGTATCAAATACTTTTTCAATTATCTCATCTTCCTGCTCGAAAGCTATAACTTTTTGAGGACATATATCAGCACATATACTGCAGGATTGACCTTCCTTGAAATTAAGACAGGTCTCAGGATCGATAATATATCTGAACGGTATTGCCAGTGCTGCAGGAATATAAATTGCCTTCCTGTCAATGACTCCCTGTTCCCAGTAATTTCTGGTTGAAACAGGACATGCCTGAACACATTGTTCACAGGCAAGACATTCATCCATATTAATTTCCGGTTTTATGAATCTTGCTTTATTTCTTATTGTTGCTTTAAAATGCAGTCTGTGTCCCTGGATGTTCTCAATTTCTGAATTTGTGTATAATGTAATATTCGGATGGTCCTGAACATCAGACATTTTAGGTGAGATTATACATGCGGAACAATCCTCTGTAGGGAATGTTTTTGTCAGAACGGCCATTTTACCACCAATGGTCGGCAGTTTCTCGACAAGTGTGACCTCTTTACCGGTATCAGCAAGGTCTAAAGCAGTCTGAATACCCGCTATACCTCCACCGATGATAAGAACCCTTTCACCCATTTGCATCTTTTTTTCCGTCAAAGGAATGTTCAACTCAACTTTTGCAATTGAGGCGTCAACAACATCCATAGCTTTAGTTGTAGCTATTTCAGGTTCAGTTTTATGAGTCCAAGAACAATGCTCTCTAAGATTCGCGATCTCCAGAACATGCGGATTCAAACCACCTTTCACCATTGCTGCTTTGAAGGTCTTTTCATGAAATTGCGGAGAACAAGCCGCAACAACAACTCTGTCAAATACCCCTGACTCTATATCATCTTTTATAAGTTTCTGACCTGCTCCAGAACACATATGGGAAAAAATCTTAATTTCGACATCTTCCCCTTTTTCCTTTCTGATATGTTCTTGTACTTTTTCAAGATCTATTGTGTTGGATATATTACCTCCACACTGACATAGATAAACTCCTGTTTTTTTACCCATTTACATACCTATATTTCTTAATTATTAATTCAGATCGTATTTTTGTGCCTAATACACTCATAAGTGATCACAACTTATATTAAATTCAGGAATTTAATTTATATTTCTTTATATATTAATGCAAACATTTTTTTAAGAACATTTTATCCGCATATTTAAAGCTATAAATATTTGAATATATTGATGTATTAAAACAGTTGTGAGTTGTGAGTTGTGGGTTGTGGGTTGTGGGCAAAGAATTAAAAAAAAATTAAAAAACACAATAGAAGGTCACTATTTGACCTTTTGCTATTCTTATATTGAATTTAATAATTTAAATGAGGATATAGCATGAACAACAAGAATTCATTCAGAGAATTATTAGTTTGGCAAAGATCAATGGATCTTGCAGAAAGTATTTATATGATTACAAAGGATTTTCCTCAGGAAGAAAAATATGGTCTGTCTAACTAAATTAGAAGAGCATCTGTAAGTATTCCTTCAAACATTGCTGAAGGACAAGGGCGAAGATCTAAAAAAGAATTTATGCAATATTTATTTATTGCAAAAGCATCAAGTCAGGAAGTAGAAACTCAACTTGAACTTTCTTATCGACTTAAATTTATAAATCAAGAGAACTACAAAAATGTTTTAAAGGATTGTGACATTATAAACAGAATGATTTCTAATCTTGTGTCAAAACTAAGTCAATAGGTGCACCCACAACCCACAACCCACAACCCTAAACTCCCCTTCGTCTCACCGGCATCGTCATACACCTGCAACCACCACCGCCGCGTGACAGCTCTGACCCATCGATAGTGATTACAAATTTGTCGTAACTTTTAGGATTAACTTTATCCTTGATTATATCTTTAGCCTTTAAAACTTCAAAACCGTTCTTATTCATTTCCTCTATAGTATAAACATTCCTGCCGTAACCGATCACCTGGCCCGGGCCTACAGCGAAAAAGTTTGCTCCACTATGCCACTGCTCTCTCTCCTGGATATATGAATCAGAATGTCCGCCACAGAATATCGGTTGAAGATCATGTCCCAACTTCTTCAAAGCTGATAATATATTATCCTCCTCAAAAATGCTGACCTTTCCGTTATCAATTGAAATGTGTATGGTAAGGTATCTGTTCGAATCGAGGATCAAAGGTTTGTAAACCATACATTTATCTTTATCCAGCATTGTGAATACCATATCGAGGTGAATAAAAGATTCAGGAGTATACGGTAATTCCTGGACAATTATGTGTTTTTTACCTTTATGCTGTTTCATCTGCTGAAGGATATAATCAATGCCCTGTGTAGTTGTACGGGCACTGTTACCGATCAGAATAGTATTCTTATCTATTACAAGGATATCTCCACCTTCGAAAGTAAGATCATCCTCCAGATTATTAAAATTCATTGGATTTATAGTTTTAGCCTGAAATTCAGGATGATGTTCGAAAACAGCTTCCATTATCTGAGATTCTCTTTCTCTCACCTTGTTAGCCATCCGGCTTATATGTACAGAATCAAAGATCGAAACAGCCGAGTCTCTGGTGAAGAAAAAATTATGAAGAGGTCTCAATGAATATCTGTCCTTATCAAGAAAATTAGTCAGAGTATCTTTTTCCATTATGCGGCCTTCTATAAGCTGCCTCGTTATCTCTTCATTCGTCTGGTCCAGGAATTGATCCATTATTTTATTTATCTTTGAAATTTTACATTCATAGTGACAGATCTTTGAAATAAGATCTTGTTTAACTTTTTCGTTTTGAAGAATATCATTCAGCAGGTCTTTTACCTGAAAAGTTTTTGTAAACCTTTCAAGAACCTCTTTGAACTGCCTGTATTCTTTCTTTGCAACAGACAGGTTGAGAATATCACTGTAGAGAGCTCTTTCAGCATTCTTCGGGGTCATATTCTCTATCTCCGGCCCAGGGGAATGAAGTATCACACCCTCAAGCTTTCCTATTTCTGAGTTTACTTTAATTTTCATAACGATTCCTAGTTAAATGTAACACGTTGATCTTGGGTCTTGGGTCTTGGGTAGTAAATTATACAACTTATCACTTACAACTTACCACTTACAACTTACCACTTATCACTCATCAATCGGCTTGTATCTATCAACCTGCCTGAACATATCCATCACGAAGGTGCGTTTCTTGAATACTGCGCCATGTGGAACACCATCCCCAATGTGGTAATGATCACCTTTTCTGTATGTTTTTGTAACGCCACCAACCGTGAACTCCATTTCACCGTCAAGAACAAGTCCCCACTGTTCCCCGTGGGAATGTTCTGCAACTTCTCCTATCGGTTCAATATCCATGTATACTATCTGATGGTCAGGACCCTGTGAGATCCAGCCTCTTACACCTTTGAACGGGATATCTGCTTCAGGTAATCCGAGTATCATTTCAGGAAATTTAAAATCTGACATGGTTTTCTCCTTTTATTTTTTTTACAATATACGAGTGATAAGTTGTAAGTGGCAAGGTTAAAAAGTTAGAGGTTAGAGGTTAGAGGTTAGAGGTTAGAAGTGGTTGTAGTTTCGCACAACCCGAGACTCAAGACTCAAGGCTCAAGACCCAAAACCTACACTCTATTCAATTCCGCCTTCTCTTTTCCTATGAAATATAAATATTTTTCAACTGTTTTACCCGGATAGATATCATTTATAGCATCCGCATATATTTCCACCTGCTTTCTGTACTTGCTGATTAGTTCTTCCTCAGGAAAATTGTATAGATAGGTTTTATAATCAAGTACGATAACTTTATCATCATTCAGGATTAGTAGGTCAATATATCCCTGAGTCTGTCTATCTTCAGTTATATGAACGACATTCTTTTCACAGAGGATTTTTCCATTCTTTAATAATGATCTGAAATTTGAATCAGTTATCACGTTTTTCAACATATTCTCTGCGGTTTTCAGATTTATTCCCTGTGAATCGGAATTCATTCTTTTGAACTCATTCAGTTTTTTATTCAGTTCATAACCGTCATCAAATATATTATCTATCTCTTTGCTTAAAAACAGGTGTATAAAATTTCCTGTATCGAGTGCTAATGTACTGCCTGTTTCATGCTTTGGTTCATCATCCTTATGGGCGATCCCGGTCGCTGAATCAAGGTCATTATCAAAACTGAAAGAGACATCATGTACTTTCTCAATTGAAATATTGTGCTGTATCTTATCATTTTCAGTTGTCTGTGTGAAAGAGCTCAGGTCGAATTCTGTGACAGGAAGCTGATGAAATTTAAACCCCGGTATCTGACCATTGATGTTCTCTCCGTATTCCCTGAGATACTTTGCCCAGACAAGAGAGCTTCCACTGTTATTATCATTTTCTTTCTCTTTTGTGGAAATGATCACTGACAGAGACTTTTTAGCTCTGGTCAGAGCAACATAAAGCAGATTTGCTGTTTCTCTTGTGGAGAATTCTTTATTTATATCTTTTATATATTCGTTCAGAAAGAAATTACCTTTTGATTCACCTGTGACGGTTTTATATCCTGACATTGAAAAATCGATGAAATTATCTCCATTTTTCCACTGATTGAGATAATTGAAAAGCCCGGTCATATTATTATCATATTCATCAACATTTGCGAGGATAAGATTATCAAATTCAAGTCCTTTTGCACTATGGACTGTCATGATGGTCACTGCTTTTGGGTTATGTACCACCACTCCTGCAGAATTATTACTTATGCTGATATCAAGATCAGTAAGGAATTTCTCTTTATTACTCTCTGAATCGGACAACATTTCAGCAAGATTCAGTATTAGTGTATCAATATTACTCAGCTTTGTTTCAGCATCCTCAAAGCCACTGATATATTTTCTGTATGCACTGCTGTAGTATATTCTGAATATCATTGATAAAATATCATCCGATCTAAGCTGAGGATCGAAGATTTCTTCCGAGTTTTCAATAAATTCTATCTCAGATGGTTTTAAAACTCCAAGTCCTACTTTGAGTATATTGATAAATTCAATTACTTCGTTCAGCTTGAAAAGATCTCTCTTTAATATCAATGAATATGGAATTCCTGTTTTCCTGAATGCTTCAGTGATAAATCCTATGTGGGTGTATTTTCTTATCAGAATAGCCCATTTACCGTAGTCTTCATCCACCTTACAATTCTTCTGTATAGTTTCAGCTACGAATGTAGCTTCAGACATTTTTATCAGCTTATTCTTTTCATTGATACTGAATTTCTCTCCGTCCTCTTTCCTGATATCTTTAGGGCAGATTATATTGAAAAAGTTAACAGGAGTTTTATGAATATTCTTCTTTTTTGCTACAGATCTCTCATCTTTTTCTATTATTTTATATTCATCTCTGACATTTTCTGAATCCTCAGAGAATATTTCATTGTTGAAATTGACTATATCGGCCGATGATCTGAAATTATCAGTGAAAGTAAGTTTTTTATATCTGCTCAGATATTTTTCATAGATCTGTACATCACACTGCTGGAATCGGTAGATCGACTGTTTTTTATCCCCTACGATAAAAAGTTTATTCTTCTCTGAACTTAACTCTTCGATTATCTTATCCTGCAGCCAGTTCGTATCCTGGAATTCATCAACTAGAAGATGCCTGAACTGCTTTTGCAGTTCCGATCTTAGATCTTTATCCTTCATCATTTCCAGAAGCATCAGATGAAGATCGTTCTGTTCCAGAACACCTTTCATTCTTTTATATTCACTTATATGCTCATCCAGTGAGATAATAATGTTCAGTAAAGCATTCTTGATATTCCATTCATCATCGTTCAGATCAAGATCTATACCGCTACCATTTATGAATTTGAACTGCTTTGAAGCTTCAAATTCGATAAGGTGATCCCTCAATATCTCATCAGGATATTTTTTCTTTGAAAGTATTGATTTGAATGTGAACTTTTCATCATTGGAGATCTTTTCCCTTAAACCGTTTAATTTCTCCTTCTCGTCCTGATCATCTGTTCTGTTAATTTCAGAATCAAGAAGTTCTATTGCTTCTTCTTTCATTTGAAGATATTCTGCAGCAGAGCTCTGATATAATAACTCTATTTCTTTTACATATTTATCGACCGGTTTTTCCCATTCTGACATTACAAGCTCTTTCCCGCTCAACTTCATCTCTGAATAAAGTCCTATAAGATCAGGTATGAACCCACCCTCATTATCACCTGCGTACATAAGATGTCTCGAGTCTAGCCATTTTATGAATATTCCGTTATTATCCAAAACGTTCGAGAATTTATTCTGATATAGTTCTTTCAGGTAAGTTACTATTTCTTTTTTTACCTGATGATCTTCTGAGATGCTCTGGTCGATATCATAGTTTTCAAGGTTCTTGCTTGAAAATCCGTACCTTGAAATAAGATCGTTGCAGAATGAATGGAATGTGGATATCAGATTTTTATCAAAGAATTTATTCTTACATTTTTTTAGTTTTTCTATCTGCCTGTCGCTAAGAATATAATTTTGAATATTATCTCCAAGGTCAGCTGCTACGAACAGTCTGCTCTGGATCACTTCGTCAAGCTTTCTGTATATCCTGTTCTGCATCTCACCTGCAGCTTTCTTTGTAAAAGTTATACAGACGATATTTTCTATGTCCGTTTCAGTTTCATTGACCAATAGATGTATATATTTTGATGAGAGAACTTCTGTTTTACCTGCACCTGCACCTGCAGAGATTATTACACTGTCTGTAGTTCTGATCGCCTTATCCTTTTCTCCTGAGAAAAGAATGTAGTCTCTGGAATTACCGTCCGGACCTGAACTTATATGCTGGAATTCCGGTATAGGCAGACTTTCTTTGCACTCAGGTACAAAACCAGGTATTTTTTCAAATTTTGACTGCTCGTTATCCGGGCATGATGGTCCTAAAGAACAGTATTCACAGTTCGAATTTACTATCGAAGTAAATTTCTTATGATCATTCAGCCTGTTTTTAAGGACAGTGAGGAATTTTGAGTAATCTTCTTCATCACAGCTTAAAAAATACGGTGATTCATTTGAAAGATAGTAAGAGCTTATCTCACCTGAAGCATTATTTGCTGAAAAGTAGTCATCTTTGAGTATCCCGCATTCAGGATTTCTCCACCCGGGAGTAACGTTAAAATTCACCCCTCCGGTACCGTTCATCTGCTTTAGAACTGCCTTTCTATATAAAAGTATCTGAACCTTCTGATAATTTTCTATCTCTTCTTCAAAATCTTTGAATTTCTTTGTTGATTTTATATCGACTATCTGAACTCTATTTTTGATATCTACGAACATGAAGTCAATATATCCTTCAGCTATTTTTATCAGAGGTTCTGTTGAAACTACCATATCGCAGAATTTGACCTCTGTTTCAAAACTCTTTGTAACTTCAGCAGGAGTTGGTCCCATCTGCAGTATCAGCCTTGCAATGAAATTTATTATTCCGTACTTCTGCTTGTTGTACATATGACTGCCGAAAGGATTATTCTTCATCTGGTTGGTATAGTAGTCATCCATATGTTTATCAATACCTGATGTCTGGATCTTAGATTTTAGATCTGAGAATACAGATCTGTAGCGTTCATGGTTTTCATCAATGGAGTCGAAATAGTATTCTGAGAAATAGTCCAGCATTGTATTGCTGATGTTATTTCTGTAGGAAAATTCATCTAATAACTTATTAAATTCAGATTCGGCTATCAGTTCTTTTCCTTTGTAATATCTGATGAATTTCTCGGTTATATCATGGAAGAAATTACCCTTGGTATAAGGCATTTGACTTTCGATCTCATTATACTGCAGATTCAGTTCATGAACGAACTTTGCAGAACAGCTCATGAAGGTCTCTATCCTGGAAGCAGATGAAAGGTTACTTTCAATATTTTCACCTGTGAAAGTAATTGAGAACTGTTCTTTCTGCTCTACTGATCTATCCTCGTTTATCTCTATGTCTTTAAGAACAGATCTATCACTGAGCAGATCTTTTATACCGTAATTGAATTCTCTGTTCTTCAGCTCCTTTGCATTTTCAAAACCGTACCCGGTCTCATCGGTCAGGATCTTTATATCAGCTATGACCTTATCATGCAGTGACAGTATTTCATCCAGCCTTGTCGAAGGAATGAACTCATCACCCCACTGAGGTATGAAGAAAGATACATTTTCAATATCCCCTGAAGTGAATATCCTGAAATTTTCTATCAGTGTATCATCGGGTTGAATTCCGAAAATACCGTTATAGAACTTCTGGTAATTCTCTTTCTGCAGAAATTTTATAGAATTTCCGGTTTTGAGAAAATTTTCCTGTGTCAGTCCTGAAAATATAAGGAACCTGCTGCCTGATACCGGTTCGTTCATCATATTTATCCTGACACCTTTCTGTTCTCTGTTCGGACATATTTTAGCAGACTTGGAGGATATCAGATATAAATACTCAAGCAGCTCTGAAAATATTATTTTTTCTCCGAATATCTTATTTAGAATATCCTCATACTGGTAAGGATCTAGATCAAGCTGTTTATTTAAGATCTCTTTGAGCTTCTTTAGTTTAAAATGAAGCCTGTCGAGACCGTTCTTTACAGTGAGTTCATCATCAGTTATATCTATAGTTTTTATAAAATCTCTTATTCTTTTTTCTTTATCTTTTCGAATACCACTGTCTCTGATGGTCTTGAAATTCAGCTTAAGGTCCGACTGTTCCGGATCATCCTTTTTTCTTGGTATCAGCTTTCCATATAGAGTTTTGAGGTCATATTGGGAAACATCAGGAAATGCTATAGGTTCTTCAGCCAGATGCAGATTGTAAAAGTTCATTATCTTCTGAGTATCACCATCCAAAGCAGCGATCAGCAGTCTGAGGATATCGGTTGATATATCATTCCCGTTATAAGAGTATGATGAATACACAGGTATTTTTAAGGAAAGAAAGACATTGTTCAGTGTCGTATAAAGGTCCTTATCACTGCAGACTATAGTAAAATCATCAGGACTGTAACCTGATTTGGTAATTTGGTCGAGGATTAGATGCTTTATCTTCTTTGCTTCGTTCAACGGACTTTCAGATATATACAGGTCTATATCTTCAAATTTTACTTCTATCTTTTTTCCTTCCTTGAATATATTTGCCAGAGACGAATACTTTCCTTCACTGATAAGATCGATCTTCTCAGCTTTAAGCTCGCTTAGGAATTTTCTTTCTTTGCAGGATATTTCTTCCTTAAAGAAATTCAGTGAGAACACATTCTCAGGCTCATCAGCAACTTTTATTGCTTTGTCGAATATCTGACCTTTAAAATAAAGATCGTATGAATTTATATATTGCACTATTTTTTTTATTATTTCATCATTCAGACCATTCTTTAAGAGATCCTGAGTTACACTGCCTTCTATAGCTTTATCACAGATCAAACCTCTCTGGTCTATGAATCTGAGCAGATTCTTTTTGTAATTCCTGTAATGTTTATGTCTGAATTTATCCGGCAGACCTTCTATACTGCATCTTTCCATCAGAACAATAAAATCCTCTTCCCTGATCTCTTTTCCGGCTCCTGTTCCGGTGATCTCTCTTGCATGGTCATAGATAGATCTTATTTCAGGTAAAAATGTGGTAGTTTGTCCATTATCTTTGAGCCATTTTATCATTGATAATTTTATGCTGTAACTCTGATTCATATCCTTTATCAGTAGGATAGATGAAGCTATTACTTCAGGCTGCTTGATCGAGCTGTCATTGTTGAAGAATATTTTTGAGAAATTTATGTTCATAGGGTACTCCGATTATTAAATGAATATATAGTTGTAAGTTGTAAGTGGCAAGTGGTAAGTTTTTTTCTGTCATTGCGAACAACGAAGGTGTGTGGCGATCTGTCTTATTCCCTTCAGGGAAGGCGTGGAAGCCTTCCCCTACGGGTTTTGGTGATCTTGTGTATTATCGGGTGGTAATCTTTTGATTTTAATTCTCCATTCTCCATTGAAAACAAACTCCGCGAATCCATGAGCAACTCATACCTCATACCTATCTTTTAATCTTTCCCTTGGTCATTGGACATTCCGTGTTGGACATTGGATATTCATTCTTCGCAATATACCCTATCTGCCGTATTCTCTTCTCAAACCTTTCCTGACTCTCATCCAGCATCATCCAGTCATATTTTATCTTCTTCTTTCCTACATGGATCATCAGTTCTGACATTGACCCATCGCAAACATCATACTTCTTCAAATCTTCAGGAGGTGGGAATTCTTTTATGAGTTCCATGATCTTTGGAGTATATCGTTCAACCTTACCCATTTTGAATTCAGGATCTTCTTCGATATTATCATTTGAGAGTGGTTCCCATTCTTTGAATATCAGCTTTGAATGATCCTTTATGCATCTGTAGAGTTCGAAGTTGTAGTCTCTAGTGTCAGGACCAAAGAAAGATTCGCCTGTTTTATATCTGAAGATCAGTTTGTAATCAGGAGATTCGATAAGGGATATTAGGGTTTGGGTGATGGGCATTTTATATCTCCTCAATTTTATTAAGAATATCTAATGCTACTTTTTCCATCTTTGTAAATGCAAACCACTTCTTGCCAAGATCCTTTAACGATGCTCCTATGTGATAAACATCTTTATTATCAATTATAACAAATCTATCGTGTGATTGCTTAAATATTTTAATTTCAATCGGGAAATATTGTTTTTCAAATTTTTCAATATCAAATTTCATAGATTCTGAAATCGATTTTGTGATGATTTTTACTTTGGTGTTCTTTTGAAGTTGGGACAAATATGAAAGAACAGTTACATCAATGTAATTATCTATGATCACTATCGATTTTTTTACATTCGAGAACAGATCAGATACGAATTTATGTGCATCGAATATTTGACCGTCGAAGAATATTCTCTGTTTGGGGATATTGTCTTCATTTTCTAAAGCAGAAAATACCCTATCAATTCTGCTATCAGTTTCTATCTGTTTTAATTCAACTCTGTCTAATCTTTGGAATATTTGAGCATTCGAATTAATAAACTTTCGCATTTCAACAAAAGCACTCATGATTTTTACACTTATTTCAATTGCTGTATCACTTCGCAAGACAGCAGATAGCATAGCAACTCCTTGCTCAGTAAAAGCATAAGGTAAATATCGTGCACCACCTTTCTTTGCGGTCGCAAATTGCGACCGCAATGAACTTTTAGCTTTGTTTGAGATCACAATTTGTGATCTCAAACTCTTTATCTCCCGACTATTTAATTGAAAGCAGAATTCTAGCGGAAATCTTCCTTTATTTCTTTTAACTGCTTGATTAAGTATCCTTGTTTCTACTTCATACAGTTCAGCCAGATTACTATCCAACATTACCTGATACCCACGAATAGAATAAATTTTATCCTTTATATCCAGTTCGTTGAATTTTTCAATTTCATTTTTTTGCATATCTTCTCCTGCGTAATTTTTTATTTAAACGCAAGATACGAAGAGCACTAGGTCAAATAGTGACCCTTTGCGATATTTATTTGGGATTTTTTCTGTCATTGCGAACATCGTCGATGTGAAGCAATCTAATTTTGACACATTGTATTGGTCGTTTGTGTTGGTGTATTATATTGGTATATATTTACATCAATCTGCAATTGATTCAGTATCTGTCAGTCATACTTTTATTTTTGTAAACTTCTCTTGAATCAGTCTTACTTCTTCAATAATTCTTGAATCTGTATGTAATCTCCTTTGTTTTATTTAATTCACTCACTATTTTACCCCAATATATTTTCTAAATCTTTGCTCCCAATAAACTCATCCTCACCACAATCAAAAAACAATACTCCCAGTGGTAGAATTTCTCCACTATCGTAATAATAATGAACTTCTTCTATCTTTTTATCATTCTCTTCAATTTCATCATTCTTAGGATAAATCAAAAAAAGCTTATTCGGTTTTTTATCTTTATACTTCTTCCCATATGCGTACATCTGATACAGATCCGCCTGAGAAATATCTTTCTCAACATTTTTGATTAACTTCCATTTTGTATCTAGTATTATATTTCCATTAATTACAATATCTGGCTTAAGTTTGTATTTTTGATGACTTTCAATAAGATGATGTCCCTTATCCTGTGCTTGGAAAGTGTCATATTTATCAGACAGTTCTCGCTTCAGCCACCAGGCTACATAATCTTCAAATATTCTATTCATATCAAATAGCAGAGCAAAAGCTACTGTATCACCTTTGAAAGGAGTTATGCTTTCATTGTTTAAAAACATTCTGCACCAGCTCATTACATTTTCGTAATATTTAATATTTCTATTATCTTTAACCTTACCAAAATCCGCTTTTGGATTAGTTGAAGTGTCGATCTGATCAAAAATAAACAGATTCTCTTTTATCCGCTTTGAATTTGCGTTTGAGGCTGTTCTTGCATTCAGAAATAAAAGAGTAGTTTTAATCAGTCTGTTCTCAATTCTGTTTGGAGAGTATTCATCAAAAGAGATAAAAAATCTTTCTTTGTGTATATAATTATGTTTGATCTGCTTACTCATCAGGAGTTTGCCTTTGAGGAACGGAGCATTCTCCTCTTTATTGATATAATCCGATCTTATGCCTTTACGAACTAGTATTGCCAGTTCATCCAAAAACATTGAGATAAACAGCTCTAAAAGAGGCATTTTGCAGTTATTAAGTGAAGCTGTCTGGAATTGTTTATATTTTGAATCCTTAAGTCTTTTAAGCATCCTTATGAATGTTTTACGGACTTTTTCCTGCTTGTTGTAAACATTATCTTCATCTTTTGAATCTTTTTCACGTTTCGTATAATCAATTTCACTGATCTTCGGCAATATCTCTACAGATACTCCGCATTTTGTTTTAATAACTCCTACATACTGCTGAGCTTTGAGTACTTCGCCATAGGACTTTTTTGAAGTAGGAAAAAGATAATTAATTCCTTCATTGTTATTTTGTAGAACAAATTGTTTGATCTGCAAAAAATCAGTCTCTGAAATTCCTACATTGCCTTCATCGTTCCAACCTTGTTTACTTTTCTCATTCTCAACAAAAAGGAATTTATGCTCGTTTAATGTGAAATGTTTTCTCATAGATTATTTTAGCTCGTACCTAACATTATTTTTCTTTATTCTGAAATGTATTTGTATCCTGGATCAGCCTGTCAAAATCTGATATATAATTTCTGTCCTGAATAACCTTATATTTATCAAATTCACTTTCAGCAAAGGATTTTGCTACTTCCGCGCTTACCTTTCCAAAATCTTCCAGTATATCTTTTTGATTAAATTTTAAAAATGCATTCAGCTTTTCCGCCCAGTCTTTCATTGTCATGGGTATTCCGTTCTCAGCCTGATCTTCAGCATAATCAAGATACATAGTAACTATCCTGTTCAAAGCATTGATCTCATCTTTCTTAAGATAATTCTTAGCAATGGATACATCAGATTTTATGATCTTTCCGTCAGGTGCTTTTTTCCATGTTGAAAGTCCCATGTGATCTTTTTTTGAATCAGCTCTTTTAATTATAAGCTCAGCAGCTGTATTACCGTGTACAGAATAATGTAGTTTATTTTGAACTGAAGCGAAAAAGTCTTTGGTCGTCATTGAATTGACATCATAGTCCATTGCAGTAGAATAAATATCCGTTATCTGCTGATAAAAATTCCTTTCACTCTCCCTTATATCCCTAATCTCAAGTATAAGGTCTTTGAAATATTGAGGACTTAGAAATGCCCCGTTTTTCAATCTTTCATTGTCCAGGACATAACCTTTAACAGCAAAGTCTTTAAGAACCTTGGTTGCCCATTGCCTGAAATTGACAGCTTCTTGTGAGTTTATTCTGTATCCAAGAGATATTATTACTTCCAGATTATAATGTTTTGTCTTATAATTCTTGCCGTCTGATGCAGTTATTAGGAAATTCCTAACAACTGATTTTTCATCTAACTCATTCATTAAAAATATATTTTTAATATGTTCGTTAATTGTAGGCACCTTAACATCAAACAGTTTAGCAATTAACTTCTGAGTAAGCCAGACATTTTCATCCTGAACTCTCACTTCAATCGTATCTTCACCTGCCTGCTTTGTAAATATCAAAAATTCTGCAGTACTATTTCTTATCTGTAATTTTTTATCCGTCATTATTCGCCTTCTTTCTTATCTTCTTTCTTCACTTCATAGATCTTCTTATAACACTTAGTTTCAAAGTTATCATTAATCTTATATTCGGTCTTATCATTCTCAATATCATCATGATCAAATCCAATCACTTTGATTTCTTTTGACTTCTTACTTTGAACAAATCTAAATTCATTTTTCAAGCTATCATTGAAAGTTTCATTTCTGAAAATTTCATCTTCTTCAGCTTTCAAAAGAACATCTTCCTTTTTCTTGTCAGTAAATAACCCCGTATAATTCACAAATTGCCTATAATGATCACCAAGCACTATCTGTATTTTCTCCCAATCATCATAAAAATATTCCTGAAGCAATGGAATAACTTTGTTTTTAAAAACTCTATCTAAATCATCTTTTATTTCTACATCCATAAATTCACTGTGCCCGATCGTATGATCCCTATCGTAAAGATATTCAATCCGTTCATTGACCTTAATCAACATTTCCTGAAGTTTTATTTCAAGCTCGACATCTTTCTCTTTAACCGTAATAGTTTTAGGTATCAATTCAGGTTTAGGCATCATTTCCTCAAACTGAAATCTTCTCCTCAAAGCAGTATCCATCAGAGCGATCGACCTGTCAGCCGTATTCATTGTACCTATAATATAAAGATTCTTCGGAACTCCGAATTCTTCACCGGAATAAGGTAATTTTACCTTTAATTGTTCTTCATTACCGAGCCTTTTCGATTCTTCGATCAGAGTAATAAGTTCACCGAATATCTTTGAGATATTACCACGGTTTATCTCGTCTATTATGAGGACATAATTCTCAATTGGTTCATATTTTTGTTCCTTTTGAAGTGATTTAGATAAATCAAGAAGTTTTTCTAGAATTGACTCATAATAAACTTGGAGACCACCGGTTATAATATTATTTTCTCCTTGCTCATACATCTTTTGTAAAGTTTTTTTAGATAATGTGTGATTACTCGTACCAGATTTCTTATCAAAACGAATTGTACCTCTTCCTGTAACTTCTTTTATAAGAAAATAGCTATTCTTTGTATTGACCTTTAATTTTGTTTCCTTTTCAAAATCGATTTCATTGAACAATTTATTAAAGACATTATCAAAATCTAATTTTATAACTTCTTTTTTTGACAGTTTATAATTTTCTTCAGCTTTCTTGCTTATCTTTTTGAAAAGACCAGGCAAAGTAGTGTAAATCATTTCTTTACCCTCAATATTACCTTCTTCTCCAGGTGGTATTGCTTTTATCCCTTCGACAAATTCTTCATAGCTATAACTTTGATGAAAAGTTGTAAAAACTATCTGTTTTTTATTAACAAAATGATCAAAAGCAGCTTTTAGAATTTCTCTGTGTTCGTTTTCCTTAATATCCTTAAAAACCAATTCCTCAATATTCGTTTTACAAATGTTGGCGATCTCAATCTCTTTTATTTTACTATCATTTATTGAATAGTATGAATCTGGTATTTTTTTATTCAGTATTATCTCAAGAGTTTTATTGATCGTATGATAAGTTTTACCAGTTCCTGGAGGTCCATATAAAATAGTATTTAGAGGGTAATTAATCTCTGAAGGTACTTCTTCAATCTTCCCATCTTGAAACTTCTCCATAATGAATTTCATATAATTTGTTTTTCCAAGAATTGCTCTTGGTCTGTGAGAACTATCCTTTTCACTTGCTTTTAAAAATTCGTTATCAGTTTCTTCATATAATTTTTTATTTAGATAATCGTAAATTGATCTATAATTTTCATATCCACATTGGTAAATATCGATTTCGAAGTAATCATTATAAGCATTTAAAGCAGATATTATCCTTTGCTTATTATTATCTAAGTAATTTGATTTTGGATTATTTATCAACCATTCTGCAAATTCTTCTAAAATATTCATCACATCTCCCATTGTGCCTAATAATCTTTCGTAATACGTGTTATATCCTTCATGTTCAGTTGCATATTTTGTTATATCGGTTAAAGCTTTTAATGCAAGTGAATGCCCTGCATCCCACATCCCTCTTTTCTTCCATTCAATTTTTCGGCATTTTTTGTAATAATCTCTTGATTCATCAAAATAATAATCAGATGTTATGATACCGTATCCTAACAATTTACTCCTACCTTGTTTTACAATAACTACATCACCGACATTCATATTTTTATAAAAATCCCAATTGGCAGTTGAATCATTCTTTTTGGAACTGGTAGTATTTTCTAGTTCCTGTAATCTTATAGTTAATTCTTTCTTAGTCTTAAATTGCGTAACATCACCGACTGGTTCGGAACCTAAGCCAATTATACCTTGACTATAAAATTCATCCCAATACTTTGCATTTTCACCTGGTGAATATAACCAATATTTAATTTTCATATTTTTCTCAGCTATTTTTTTAATTGTATCAAATTCAATCTTAGTTGCAGAAAAATTAGTACCCTGATTGCCAATTTTTAAATCATTTAACTCAGGATATTCAGAAATTTGCTCTTTTATAATTGGATTCCCAGATAAATTATGAGTAATCTTAAATCTTACTCGTGTAGCTTTTACATTAACTCCATCTTCAATGTAATACTTTTCTTGATCTTGATCATCATAATCATCATATACATTTGAAGTAACCTCAAAAATACCATAACAACCCGGATTAGATCCTGTGATCCAAAGGATGCCTTTATCACCTTTTTGAATTTTATCCTTATGAGCTTTTACAGACCATGTTGAAACAGCATTGTCATTTAACGCTTCAATAACTTTATAAACTTTTGGATTCGCCTGAAAAATCCAATAATTGGCTGTATCACCGTGAAATGATCTGAATATAATATCCTGTGAAAGTAACAAGCAATTTTCATCTTCATAAGCATTTGCTGGTAGCAGCTTTTGCACGCTAGTTACTAGCTCTTCATCCGATCTAACATATTTTGACAATTCATTTATTAATTCTAAATAATGTATATATTTGTGATTTTTCCCCTTCTTACTTAAACCCAAATATTTGCAATATTTTTCGTAAATTTCACTTTTATAAAACACATATTTATCTGGATATTTATAAGTTAAATAAGTTGCTATCTCCCTTTCTGTTTGAAATGAACTCTTACCTGGTTTATAACGATCATATATTGCCTGCGTATCTTTCGTAAATTTTTCAATTCTTTCAAACAAGTCAATATCTTCATCAAACAGGTATATAAAGAGTTTTTTTAACTCTAAAGAATAATTTTCGGCCATTTCATTTAAACAGCCCTTAGACAATCTATATACTAGATTCTCAAAATTTAGATTTTTAATTTCTTTTAAAAAATCATTTGCTAATAAATCAGGTTTACCCTGGAATTGATCTACTAGCTCCCATTTATAAACCTCACCCTCAAGCCCTTCATTACTAAGGATGATCTTGTACTTTTCAATTAGATCTAAAATCAACTCTTTTTTATTAGTTTCCATAATACTTTCCTACCCCTTCATCTCTTTATTCTTTCTAATTATCACATCAACTATAGCTCTATCCCAGATCTGAAACTCAAACCCGTGTTTTTCATATTTCAGTAATTTCGTCAAGGATCGCATCAAGTCTATCCTCATTACAAGAAGTGACTGATCTAAAAAGGTGTTCTTCATTGGTATAATAGTGAACCAAAGTGTCGGGTATTTTATCTTTCATGTGCCTAATCCCATTCACTACCATGTTTTCACTTCTTCCTTCACCTCTGCCTTAACAGATCTCCCTATCCTTATACCAAGATCCTTATCCTTATCAAAAACAGCATTATATTTTCGGGAAGTATTTGTAGCAAATTTAGCTTTATCCTTCCAACTGCCACCGCGAATGACCTTATTGCTCTTTCTTTTTGGACCGGTAGGGTTTTCAGAAACACTGTCCTTGTAATAATCACTATCGAATGAATCCCAGCACATTTCACTGACATTACCACTCATATCATAAATACCAAGTTCATTAGGTGCTTTCAAACCAACAACCTGTATTTTTTTAGTGTTCTCTTTAGTCCAGGCAACTTTATCATGATCATTACTACCGCTATACATATATCCTTTGCTTGAAATTCCCCCTCTGGTAGCATACTCCCATTCAGCTTCTGTCAACAGTCTAAAACCATCAGCTGTAAAATCACAATCTATATCTTTTCCATCGACCGTATAACACTGCTCAAATCCGGCTTTTTCACTTAACCAGTTACAATAATCAACAGCCAGATACCAATTCACCCAATACATAGCGCACTGATGATCATCTGCTACTTTAGATCTCAATAAAGTAAGTTCACCATCTTTATTGAATTTTGCATACCTTTTTGTTTTCTTAAAATCCACTTTTTCATAGTCCATTAGGAAATCCAGAAATTCTGAAATTTTGACTTCATATTTACTAATGTAGAAGTCATTCAATTTTACAGTATGTACAGGTTTCTCATTTTTCTTACCATCTTCACTTCCCATTTTGAATGACCCACCTTTAACAAGAATCATTTCAGGTATTTGAGAAAACATTGTCATTACAAATACAGTTAATGCCAACAATACTAACTTTTTCATAAGAACTCCTAAATTTCAATATTTTTCTAATTTCGAATTGAATAGTATAGTTCAACAACTTTTCAATTTTTTAATGCACATTTTCGCTATCTATAGAGAATATATATTTGATATATGATTTGTGCAAGAGAGAATTTTTGAAAAGATAGTTGTGGGTTGTGGGTTGTGGGT
>JAFGVM010000028.1 GCA_016937995.1 Candidatus Delongbacteria bacterium | reverse complement strand
ATCATTTGGGACCAAAAAGTTTATTGTGGTAGTCGGATTGAACGGATTAGGGTAGTTCTGTTCTAATTCATAATTCTCAATTTTCCACTCTCCATCATCAATTGAACTCTCATCATCACATAAAGCTTTGATGCAAAAATTAGCTGTACCCGGATATTCTATGGTTTGATTATTGTAAAGATCATACCATATCTTGTTGTTCCTGTAATAACTTTCTCCAGCAGAAGCCGATGAAATAACGGTTGTTTTTGATCCACCGCCCAACAGAACCGATATGTATGATGTTCTGTCTATAGCATGACCTCCCTGAGATAAAGAAATATAAACATAAAAATCATTTGCAGCTGATAGATACACTACTGAAGGTAGTTCTACTGTATGAAAACCTTTATACTCAATGTATCCTGAGGCAGTGGAAAGGAGATTATCAAGATCATAGCCATCGAAGTCATCGTATACATTGATTGTGTAATTCACGTTATCCATTGCTGTATAAAAACTAACCGCAACAAGGTCCTCATCTTTCACTGTTGTAAAGGCATTGAATGCCTCATCTACATAAGTCATTGTGTCACGCCAGCCATGATAATCGTGATAATAGACATTATCGTATTTCATTGGTTCTACATTGTAAAATGAAACTGCACCCATTTCAGCGTTTTTTGTACAATGCTTATCGTAATAAGATACCCAGAAGTATCCTGAGATACCCCATGATACTCCCCAGCTGTTCTTTATCAACCATGCTCCTCTTCCCTCAAAAGCACCCGTATAAATATTATCATCCCATCCGACTATTGTAACTGCATGATTTGGATCTCCGTCAGAAGTTTCAGGTTGGTAATGGATATTATTGTTCAGATAGGCAGGACTGTATCTGATACACGTTCCGACTGCTCCATGTTGTTTGACCTTCTCTTTGATAAGATCTAAACTTCTGAAAGTATCATCGGTCGTATACCATTCAATATCCCTTGGATAAAAATAGTGAAAATTTTGAGAATTTCTCAAAGGAGGAGTATCGTAAAGCTGACCATCAATATTTCTCACAAATCCTTCACACCTGGACATATAAGCTGCTGATATCAAGTAATCCCCACCCTGATGAACAACCAGTCCCGTACCTGTAGCAGGAATAACATCATCGTTATTATTCTGATTAAAGCCGTTCCACCAGTCCAGATGATATTCGGCAAGATCAGGTGCTCCTGATTCTCCTGCTGCTTCCCAAATACCTGACATTAACAGATTGCTTTCCATAGAAGATACAGATGCGAAAGTCCAGCATGTCCCTCCTAACTGACTTTTTACAGAAGTTACATAATTATCACCCAAAGAGGTTCTGAGATCAAATGCAGATTCATAAGGGTATGTCCATTTAACTATGAATTCGTCACTCTCTGTTAAATTACCTTCAATATCCCTTAATGTTAACTTTAGTTTTCCGTTAACTATTTCTTCAGCCTCAGGTAATAACCTTCCGGTATAAACATGTTCATGGACTTTTGAAGGGAACAACTGAACATCAAACTGAGTCACCCAATTATCTTTTGAGTAAGACCCTGTGCAATACCCAAGCTCGGATTCGTCATCTATACTGACTTCAAATCTTAAGAACTCAAACACATATGTTCTCAATCCGTCAATTTTTTTAATAACAGGACCGTCCGTATCCTTAACAAATTTTATTTCGTATTGCTCTGTGTTATTGATATTACCCGAGATATCATATATTTCAAATGAAATTTGACCCTGCAACTCTATATCTGAGGCTAATATCGTACCACTCCATACATTATCATAATCATCAAGCGGAAAAAATCCAGTTTGGTGATAAGTCGATCCGTTATTGAATGTGTATGTGGCTTTTACTGATTCAACACCAAAATTATCCACTACGGTTAGTTTTATGACCATATTGTTATTAAGATAGGCTCCTACTATAGGCAGCAGAGCAGGATTTGCAGCAATATTTTCAATTTGCGGAGCAATTTCATCATAGAAAACCGAAATATCGTCTATGTACCAGTTATCACTGTTCTGTCCTTTGTAATGCCATCCTATTCTTATGCTGTCACCTCTGTAAGAATTCAGTGATAAATATTTTTTTTCAAAAGATTCACTAATATCACAATTTGGTGCAGGTTGATCATCACAATATAGTTGTTCCCATGTAATTCCATTATCTCTAGAGATAGATACTTCATGATAAGATAAATTTTCCAGAAGTTCTCCAGCCTGGTAGAAGAATAAAGTGCTGCATCCTGTATTTGGTATTAATATTGATGGTGAAATGATCCAGTCATCCTGATATTCCGGATAAGCCTTGTGTCCAGCGCTACCTTCTCCGGAGTTAACATAGTTATTCAATGAATCCTGTAAATTATGGAACCACCCTGTTCCTGTTGAGACCAGTTCCCAATCCGGTGGAGGGAAAATGTCCATTTCAAACTTTTCCTCAAAGATAAAATTATCCTTAGACCATTCGATCTCAAAGATTTGTGAAATACCTGAATTACCCTGATCATCTTCTAAAATAAATTTTAGAAGACCCTGAGTTCCATCGGTCTGTGATGGAACTATTCCTGAAAAAAATCCGTTATTTTTATTCATGGAAAGTAAAAATGTATGCCATGTATTTCCTTCATTAATGGAATATTTACCCGTGATAGGGGATATTATTGAATTCTGCTCCTGTACCTCAATACATATATTAGCTTCCTGATCCATGAAACACTCTGTTCCGGAAATATTTTTAATAGTAGGAGGATATATATCGACCCCGCTATAAGGTTCCAATAAAATTTTCATTGAGTGATTCAGAGGTTTTCCATAAATATCCGACAAGGAATTCCATTCACCCGGAGAACCGATAAAACTGTTAGAACTTAAACCCTCTCCTGAATCCATACAGGTTCTTGGAGCTCCATTTTCTAAAGGCACAAAGGATATCCAAAAATCATCTGTTAATGTAAGTACAGTGTCTAATTCTGTAGATTGCCAAGAGTTATAAACGGAAGTTGAATCTGAAGATTCCCAAATCATACTGATACCGTCACCTTTGTATACTCTGTATTTATATCCCGCACCTGCCTCATAAATGAATGTCTGTAAAGAAAGAAGAGTCACAGGATAATCAAGACCGAAATCCTCAACATTGAAATACATTGATCGTTCACCCGGCAATCCAAGAAAATAGTACGGATTCCCGGAATATGTATACCAATCACTCTTGATATCACTTACAATTTCTGAAGTGATCCCAAATAATGCCTGATAAAAGATCAGCACAAAAGCCAATAGAATATTTGTAAATAATTTCCTAGCCATTTAACTCTCCATCTTACAATGAGATACGACTATTTTAAATATTACTACATATTATTAAATTAAATGAAATAAGTGATTTTGTCAACAAAAAAAGGTGGAATAATATCCACCTTTAGAACTCTGTCATCTTCGGACTCGATCCAGAGATCCGTAATTTTTATTTTATCATTACCATCTTCTTAGTAATCTGCTTGATACCATCAACTTCCAGGCAATAATAATAAATCCCACTATTGAATTTTGAAGCATCAAAAACGACTGAATGTTTACCTCGGTGTTGAATT
>JAFGVM010000027.1 GCA_016937995.1 Candidatus Delongbacteria bacterium | reverse complement strand
GAATTTAAAGATTTTACTTCATCATCAGGATTTCAAATGGTCGCTGTGGAAGGAGGGTCTTTTAAGATGGGATCACAGGATGATCTGGAAAATCAGAAACCTGTGCATACTGTAAAGATAGATAGTTTTTATATTGCAAAATACGAAGTGACCCAGAGAAAATGGACTGAATTTATGGGATATGAACCCGTAAAAGAACATTTTGGTAAACATTGGTTAGCTTATGATGAAGAATGCGATCCCGAGTTACCTGTCTGCTATGTATCATTTCTTGAGGTAGCTGAATTCTGTAATTTGATCAGCAACAGAGAAGGACTTGATTCGTGCTATTTAATTGTGAAGGATAGAAAGGATCCTTTTAACAAATCTACTTTAAACAATTACATCGTGAGATGTAAATGGAATAATAACGGATACAGGATGCCCACAGAAGCTGAATGGGAGTATGCTGCAAGAGGCGGAAATAAAAGTAAAGGGTTTATCTACAGTGGTAGTAATGATGAAAAAGAAGTGGCATGGGGGAATTATTATTATCCTGACAGTAATAATCGTATGAACCCCCCTGGAAAACTAAAACCGAACGAGCTGGGAATTTTTGATATGAGCGGGAATACCAATGAATGGTGTTGGGACTGGTATGATGAAAATTATTACAGAGAAAGCCCAGAAGATAATCCAAAAGGACCCAAAACAGGTTCGAAAGGTCATGTCTATAGAGGCGGTTACTTCCATGATGGTAAAGACTGGATGAGAGTTACCAGGAGAAATGCTGAGATATCTTCAGGGTCTATTGGTATCAGGCTCGTCAGAAACAAATAAATTAATTTTTCATCAGCTCTTCAAGATAGAATTTCTCTATCCCGAAAGTCTTTTTTAATGCAATCAATCTATTTAGAATTCCATCTTTGTCTATTTTATTAGAAGTTTTAACAGCAGATATCATTAAGTTTTTATGAGTATGTTCATCAGAGATATATTCGAATATTTTCGTCTTGTAACCGTAAGCTTCCAGCATCAATCCTCTCATTGTATCAGTTACCATTTCAGCCATACGTTCTTCCAAAATCCCATGCTGAGTGATCTCTTTCAATTCGTTAGTAATATTCAATTCTTTTCTAACCTGTTTATGACAGCAAGGTGAAACAACGATTATCTCAGAACCCGTAGTAATTCCTTTGAAAATTGCATCATCAGTAGCAGTATCACAGGCATGGAGCGCTATAAGCATTTGAGAAGCCTGTCCTGTATAGTCATTTATTGTCCCTTGTACAAATTTAAGGCCGGCAAATCCACATTCGTTTGCAATAACATTACAAGTATCGATCAACCCCTGTCTCAGCTCCACTCCAGTGACTTCTGCAGTGATCTTCAAGTTATTTACTAAATGATCATAAACTGCAAAAGTAAGATACCCCTTCCCCGATCCCATATCAGCTACAGTGATATTTCGGGTATCTTTCAAAACTGAAGACTTTATAAGACCATCTATAGTCTCAACGAACCTGTTGATCTGCTTGAACTTGCCCTGCATATTCTTAATTAATATATTCTTCGAAGTTGCAACACCTAACTTGTGTAGATATACATTATTTTCAATAGTAATATTCCTCTTCTTCATCCTGTTGATCTCAGGCTCGATCAAGGATTTATATATTGGCTTTGATCTGCTGATGAGAACTTTTTTCTTTTTAGAAATATTTAGATCAATTGTGCTCTCTGTAGTGAAAAGAGCGCAATTTTTCATACTTTCATTGAGAAGTTTTTCAACTTCGACTAAACCATCATCAAATGTATAATTCTTTGTTACATCTTTTGTTTTGTAGGTAAAAAGAAACGAGAGCATCCTTGAAGATCTGATCTCAACCATATTAACTGTGATCTTTTTTATATCATAACTCTTTTCATAGGGTTTGCTGAGGATCATCTTAACAAAAGTATGACCTTCAAGAGATTCTTTAAAATCATTTATGAAATTTTGTAATTCATCTAACATAACTTTTTGCCTTGTTTTAATTAATGAATTTATCATTTTATCAATAAATAAGCAAGAATTCTTCTAAAATAGAAAGCATCATACACCTTGACATTTAGCTTTAAAATTTATTATATTCTCAAAAAAATAAAGAGGAAATATTCATGAAAGAATTTTTAGCTAAGACATATTACAACAACACAGCTGAAGACTGGTTCATATCTCTGCTTTTCATTATCGGAGGTATTATAGTATCAAAAATAATATATTGGATATTTAGTGCGGTCATAAAAAAACTTATATCCAAAACTAAAACCAGACTGGATGATGTACTGATACAAGTACTTGAAAAACCGATAATATATGCCTTCATCATTGGTGGTGCATGGTTGGGGCTTGACAGACTTACTTTTTCCCCAAAAACTCATACTATTATAGCTCATGCTTTTACATTCATCCTGATATTTAATATTACATGGTTGCTTGTAAGAGCAATAGATGCTGTTTTTACAGAACTTGTCATACCATATACTGTAAAGTCTGAAAATACTTTTGATGATCAGATAGTACCTATTATACGCAAAGGGATGAAAGCACTTCTCTGGTCTATGGGTATTATAATAGGTCTTGATAATGCAGGATTTGACATCATGGCTTTAATAGCTGGTCTTGGAATAGGTGGACTGGCTTTAGCATTAGCAGCTCAGGACACTGTAAAAAATATCTTCGGTGGGATAATGATCTTCCTTGATAAACCTTTTAAGCTCGGTGACAGGATAATCATCAGCGGTCAGGATGGTTTTGTTACTGAAGTAGGTATAAGAAGTACAAGAATAAAAACTCTGATGGGAAGGATCATAACTGTTCCAAACGCTAATTTTTCTGAATCAAGTATTGAAAACATCTCTATTGAACCTTCCAGAAAGGTATCTGTAAGTTTAGGATTGACCTACGATACCACTCCCGACAAAATGGAACTGGCAATGAAGATACTTGATGATATTGTAAATGCTAATCAGGATTGCTTGACTCTAGACAGAATAATTTCTTTCAATAACTGGGGTGATTTCAATCTGGGGATATTGTTTATATATTACATTAGAAAAGAAGCTGATATTCTGGCTACACAATCTAAGGTGAATCTGCAGGTCCTTAGACAGTTCAATGAAAACGGATTGGAATTTGCTTATCCGACTCAGACTATATATAAGAAAGAATTAGTTTAGATACTAAAAAGCCGTGAATTTCACGGCTTTTTTAATATTTTTTTACGATTGCACCAATCTATATTAAATTCTATCTTTCAAACAAATAATTGAGAATCCGGTAAATGAAATACAACGGTAAGAAATATACTTCTCTGTGGTTCGAAAATGGGATCGCTAAAATAATAGATCAAACACTGCTACCAGAAGAATTCAAGATAATTGACCTGAGATCCAGCGATGATATCATTGATGCAATTAAGAGCATGAAAGTTCGTGGAGCACCGTTGATCGGAGTTGCAGGTGCTTATGGAGTATATTACGCTTTTAAAGAATCGGGAGATGATCACCAGAGATTGAACAATAAGATCACAGCACTTAAGAATGCCCGTCCAACAGCTGTTAATTTGCAGTTTGCAGTTGATCTGGTTTATGAACATGCATTGAATTCAAATACAGAAGATCCTTCAGAAGATGCTTTATTCAAAGCTGATGAACTTTATAAAAGCGAGATCAAAGCTTGTAAAAGGATCGGAGAGTACGGCTATACCATCCTCAGAGAATTGAATAATAACGGATCAGTGAATGTACTTACGCATTGTAATGCAGGCTGGCTGGCAACTGTTGATCACGGAACTGCTTCCGCACCGGTTTTTGAGGCAGTTTCAAGAGGAATGGACATTCATGTCTGGGTAGATGAGACCAGACCAAGAAATCAGGGAGGCAAACTCACTGCCTGGGAATACTATCATGAAAAAATTTCACATATTGTTGTGACTGATAATGCTGGTGGACTTCTTATGCAGAACGGTGATGTTGATATTGTTATAACAGGAGCTGACAGAATTGCTCTGAACGGCGATACTGCAAATAAGATAGGAACGTATCTGAAAGCCCTGGCAGCTTATGATAACAATATACCTTTTTATATAGCTGCTCCCATCTCAACTATTGACTTCGGGATTTTATCTGGTAAAGAGATACCTATTGAAATAAGAAGCGAAGATGAGATCAAGTTTGAAAAAGGTGTACCGCTTACACATACACCATCACCTGCTCTTAATCATGGATTCGATATTACTCCGGCAAGATTAATTACCGGTTTTATAACTGAAAAAGGGATATTTACTGCTGAACAGCTTAAGGGATTAAAAAAAATATAATTCTTTATCCACAATGATTTATCGTAGAGGGGAAGGCATGGGAATCTTCCACTGGATACTGACCACTATTTCAAAAACATCATTTTCCCGGTCTGGACCTCAGTTCCTGCTTCTAATCTATAGAAATAAACACCACTGTTAATATTTTCTGCATTAAAAATCACCTGATGCTGTCCACTGTTTTGTTTCTCATTGATCAATTCAGAAACAAATTCCCCATTAATATTGAAAACAAACAGCTTAACTTTGCTAGAACTGTTCAATTGATATTTAATAACTGTCTCATTGTTGAAAGGATTTGGATAATTCCCGTTCAAATGAGTTTTTGTTGGTATAACAACATGCTCAATGCCTGTAATTATTCCAGGGATCCTTATTATATCTATCCAGGCTGCATCTTTGCCTGAATAGTTATAATCCCATTTAAAATAATCCCATTCAATAGTATGCTTGCCTGCAGGAACAGGATATTCCGCAAAAGACCAGTCCACTTCACCTGACCATCTGCTGTCAGGAAAATCCACCCATATCCCGTCTATGAGAACTTCAAATCCATCACTTTCATACTGAGAAGATATTTTATAAGCAAAACTGACAGTATCATCAAGTGTTGATTCAAATGTTGTCTTTAACAAAGTATAATTCACTTCTCCATCGCCTGGAGCATCAATATAACCTGATCTGGCACACCCTTCACCCTCAAAAACAGTATCAGAGTCTAGATACCAGTCAGCGTCACCTTCATGGAACCAATGATCATATAAATTCCCCGATTCAAAGTCCAGGATATTTGCATTCGCAGGATATCTCATTACATCAAATGAATCTATTACCGATTCTGACATATTAGCAGCTTTTATCTTTATATTGGTCATTCCAGTATTAGAGCCTCTGCTTAATATCAGTTGCGAATCTATAAGGTCTGCATCAATGATCGTATTGTCAGTGACAGATAAAATTTCATAAACAATATTTGATAAATCCACAGTAGCAAAATTTGCATTGAGATCAATAACAGATCTGGATCCATTAATAAAAATATTATCTAATTTTCTAGTCTGTTGTAAATTTCCAAAACCATCAAGTGCTTTTCTGATCTCTACTCTTATACTATCCTCATCAATCATACCAAAATGAGAAAATACCAATTTAGAATCCTGTCCGATAATAACTAATTGTGGTGTATACTGTGTGGTGGAGAACATCACCATCTCTTTTCCCAGTTCATCATGATTTGATATTTGATATTTTAATCCTGCATTATAAATATTCCTCCAGAAATCTCCGTTAAGGTCTTTATCAGAAAATCCTTGAGTCGGAGTAGCTCCAATAAAATAGACACTGTCGGTTCCTATATCATTCTGAATATTTTTTAGGGACACTCCCTCTGAAAGACATGTACTTCAACCGACCCCGAAAAAGCTGATTACAACAATTTTTCCAGAAGATATTATGTCCTTAGTACTTTGATCTGAGTATATTACAGTGCCTGAAGAATCTATATTTGTGTCAGTGAACTGCATATCAGGGATATGATCACCGGGTAAATATTCAGCATTGATCGTAATAAGTGCAATCAGTAATACAATAATAAAACACTTTTTCACTTCCACCTCAAATTAGTTACACTATAAAATACATATCAATTTCAAGATTATCAATGATATTTATCGCATAAAAAAAGGGAGTGAACACTCCCTTTAAAAAATATCAGATCATAATTTATAAAACACCCTCATCATTGAATTCGCG
>JAFGVM010000026.1 GCA_016937995.1 Candidatus Delongbacteria bacterium | reverse complement strand
GTTAGCCCTTATTAATTTTTCTTAAAACAATCCCTATGAGTCAATTTAAAGATATAAAAAGAGGTGGTTTTGATGCCACTTTTTGGTACAGTATAACTATTTTACCAAGATCATATTTCTGGCATATTTTGTATTTCCGACTTCAAGTGTGTAAAAATAAATACCTGAATTCATCCCTTCAGCATTAAAGTTAATTGTATGATATCCGGCATCCATCTTATCATTTACAAGTTCTTTCACTACCTGACCGTTAAAATTGAATACTGTCAGTTTTACATTTCCTGTTTTATTTAGATCGAAAGATATAGTTGTCACTGGATTGAACGGATTCGGATAATTCTGATGGAGTTTATAGCTGCTTATTGAGCCTATCATATCAGGATCGATTGAAGTAGTTCCTGTGCACATATAAACACCATTATTAGTACCTATCAGAAAATTTGGAGTATCAAGGTCTTTTATAGTTGAAAAACAATAAATACTGTCAATTTCAAGACCATGATTATGATTTCTTGCTATTCCTGTTTCTTTTGGAACAATTGTCAGTCCTGATCCATTTTTATCTGATACAATATACGAGTCTGTGTATTCATAAATCAAATTTGCTTCAAATATATAATCGATCAGTTCTATTCCGGTGATAACTGTATCATTGTAACTAACTTCATATAATCCGTCAGAATATGTTCCTGTTCCCAGAGTGATAAGTACTTTATTATTTGAATCGATGAAAATATCATTAATATCACCAAATCCGCTATTTAGAGAATCATAACCGGATTCTGTTTTCATAAAAATTACTTCATTGGAAACATTTCTGACTCTTGCACTTAAAAATATTTTTCCAGTTGATGTTTCTTCAATATCTTTTATGCTTGTTGTTAGAAAATTATCAACAGTCTCCCAAGAATCTCCATTCCCAAAAATCAAACCTTCCTCTGATGCAATGTAGAATCCGGTACTTAACCATTTTATGAAACTTGGATTGCTTAACCATCCAACAAATTCTGTCGAATCTGTAGCAGGATAATATTTCTCATAACCATCACTTTCAGTTCCGTCTCCATATACAAAAATAATATTATCAGTGACCATATACTCACCAATACAATCAGCTGATTTGATCCTGAGACCAAGTTCCTGTTTATGAATATTTAGATTCCCATCCTGATAAAATATCAGTCCACTATCAGGTGAAACAAAGAAATATTCGATGTAGTCAAATCCATTCACATTTCCACTTTTTATTTCCCGCACATCAAAATCAATTTCAGTGAACATTTTTTCCCATGTAAGATCTCCTAATAAAGAAATAGAAAAAAATAACACAGCTAATATTCGTACAGTCTTCATAATGCTCCTCCTTATTTTAGATACAGCATTTTTCTTATTCCTGTAGTTGTATTTCCAATTTTTAAACTATAATAATAAATTCCGGTACTCATTTCATTTACTTTCAGTTTGTATTTATATGTTCCTTTATACTGAAATCCCTGTTTTACAATTTTTACCAATTCTCCTTTCAGATTATAAATATTTATCTCAACTTCTGAATTTTCCTTTAATTTATACGGTATAACCGTTTCATTATTAAATGGGTTCGGATAGTTTTGAAAAAGTACTGTTTCATTTGGGATTGCAGAATATTCTTCAATGCTAGTATCATTTAACTTAGAATGAAAGTAAATCTTACCAATATCATTAATTCTATCAAATTTCCCATATACTAAATAATTCATATCATTTTTTATATCATATGTTACTCTTGGATTAGAATAACTATAATCTTCACTCGAGTCAATTACTGTTGTTTCCCATATACCGTTTTTACCTATACTATGTATTAAACCTGTAATTCCTTCTGGATTATTAACTTCGTAATAATGCTTTTCAAATAAATGAAGAAAATCATTATTATCTTTATACATTTCACAATCCCAGTTATTATTTGAACCGTAATTATAAGGAGCTGACCATTCAATGTTTGTATTATCAGACTCAAGATGTTCAATTATATTGTCTCCCATAGTAGGTCCAACAGAAATATTTATATATAAATCATTCCCATTGACCACAATTGCTCTTCCACGTACTTCTTCTTTATAACTCCCGATTTCTTCTATTTTTGTCCAAGCAATTGAATCAATATCGAATTTAAATAAATACGGTCTATTTATATACGTGTGATTAGCCTGATCATAAAAGTTAGAAGTTCCGATTGCGTATAGATCATCATTTTGATCAATACTTATATTTTTTATATAATAATCATCTTCACTCAAGAAAAATATGTCAGACCAATTTGGGTTATCATTTTTTAAATCTATATATTTAAGAGCTCCATAATATCCGCTGTTCCATACTAAGTATACAATATCTGAATTGCTTATTTCCATTTTCAAATACATATCATACATTGAATTAACTATTATTTCAGGGATAGTCCATTCCTTTCCGTTATATACCATGTAGTAAATATCATCAATCGGTGGATTATAAGCTCTTCCGTATGTCAGATGAATATTGTTATTTGAATCACATACTGCTTTTATTTCACAAATTCTTTTTGAATTATAATCCGAAGTTAGATTCTCAATTTCACTCCATGTATTACCACCATCATTAGACTTACTATATTCAATCTGTGAATACCAGTTAAGAGAACCGGGTTCAATCTGAAAACTTTTTGACCAGAATGCATGTATATGTCCGTTATTATCAACTATTATTTCAGGATATCCTATCATTGCTTCTGGCCATTGTGCATCTTCTGATATCTGAATAGGATCTGACCAAAATGTTTTACTATACACTACCGTAGTAATGATTATAAAAAAAATAATATTTTTCATCATCAGCTCCACAAAATAATCAATAAATCTTTTAATATAATAAATTAATACACTTTTTGCAAAAGAATGAATAACGGCAGGCACAATCCTGCCGTTATTCATATATCGATTATTTAGTCAGAAGCATCTTTTTAACATATGTTCTGTTACCTGAATCAAGTCTATAAAAATACAGTCCTGAATTCAGTCTGGATGCATCAAAATTAACAGAATGATATCCTGCATTATACCTACCGTTAACAAGTTCCTTTACTACTTGACCATTAATATTGAATACAGAAAGTTTAACGTTTCCTGTCTCAGCAAGGTCAAATTTTATAGTAGTTACCGGGTTAAACGGATTCGGATAGTTTTGAGCTAGTTCGTAGTTCATTACTATTTCATCACTATTTTCTATACCTGTTTCTATCTCTTTTTTTATAAAATAAATCTTTGTATAGAAATTGCCTAATATTTCCTCAGTAGTATTATAAGTCAAATAAATGTGATTATTCCTGTATTCTAAATAGAAATCATTCATTGTAATAGAATCATCTATTTGGCAGTTATAAGTTTGCCATACTGATTGGTTTTTTACATGGTGAAGGAATTCATTATCAATATCATTATCTTCTAAGATATTAATCGAACCATTTTGATCAATAAATATATATTTCCACCAAGCAGATCCATTTACGTTTATAAGTTCAGCTTGAGTCCATATATTTAAATTTGAAATATTACCTTTTTTATACAAAGTTCTGTCATAATCTCTTGAAATTCCATCATCGATTACAATATGAATTGTTCCATCTCCCTCAAGTAATATATTATCTGCTGTTGATTTTGAATTAATACAACCTTCACTTACATCAATAAAATCTGTCCAACTTTCTGAATTCTTTTCATATTTTAATAAACATGCTTTTTCATCAGTGTAAGGATCATTATCTCCCCCTACACCGTAAATATTATTACTTTCATCTAAAACAAATTCGCTGATATAATACTTGTATGGTACTTCATAAAATTCAGTCCATCCTGATTCTTTGTTTTTAAAAATATAATATTCGGTATCCCCAAGCATATAAAACAGATAAATACGGTCTGTACTATCAATTACCATTCTCGGCATTGCCATAATGTAGGTATTTAGAAACTCAGGGTCTGACCACACACCTTCAATACATTTTTGATAATAGAATCTTCCAGTATCCATACAATTATAACAAATGTGAATATTGTTATCTGAATCTACTATAGCCTGAACATTATGAAACCAATAGTAAGTATTTTCAGGTGTAAGATCAATCTTTGGAGTCCAATTGTTACCCTTATCAACTGAGTATGAATATACAATATGGCAATAATCACTTGAGTCGTTAATAGTCCTTTCAGACCAGAAAATATAGATATTTTCGTTTTGATCTAAAACAATATTTGGTTGAATATTATGATCTGCTGTTGATAAAAGTAAAGGTTCGCTCCATTCGTATTGAGAATGTATTGATGTGAATATAAGTAACACTAATACAAAATTTCTCATACTTTTTACCTGTTTCAAAATATTTACATAGTTACCGCTCGTAATGATTACAATTATATAATTATATAATATTTTGTAAATTAGCAACAGTTTTTTAGAATTTCTTTTTACTAATCTAAATTAACGGAAATAAATATTTTTATTTTCAGACATAAAAGAGTAAATTGACACATAGGGATTGTAGTTCTTATCTTATTGAAAAAGAAAAATAAACAAGGGCTAACATTGGCAAAATAACTATACTCCCCTACTTGACTACCCTTATCGCTTTTTGCCATGACCGTTAGCCCTTATTAATTTTTCTTTTTAAAACAATCCCTATGTGTCAATTTAAAGATATAAAAAAGAGGTGGTTTTAAGCCACCTCTCAAGATTCTTGTTTAGTTTTAGTATAATTACTTCGTTAAAATCATCTTCTTAGTAATACTCATTCCATTTGCTTCAAGAGTGTAAAAATATATGCCTGAGTTATAATTATTTGCATTGAAATTAATAGTATAAATTCCTGCTTCTTTACTTCCATTCACAAGCTCTGAAACTAATTGTCCGTTAATGTTATAGACATTTAATTTTATACTACCTGCTGTAGGTAAAGCAAATTTAATTTGTGTAACAGGATTAAAAGGATTCGGATAGTTCTGATATAATGCAAATTCCGTTGGTAAAGCAGTACCTGCAATATCAGTTTTTTCACTTTCAGTTTCATCTCCTGTCAATTTAGCAAGTAAATCACTAACAGATGAAGAAGTATATGATCCCTTACCTTTACTTTCAGCATCTTTCATCATATTTGCAATTGCAATATCAATGTCTGATAGTGCTTTTTCTTCATCAGTAGTTGCTTCTGACTTCATCTCTTCTGCAAGAATAATTGCTTCATCGTATTTTTTATCTTTTATCTTCGTAGAAACTTTCATTTCTTTGAAGAATTTCTTGTTTGTAATTTCTTCCGATGCAAGAGCTTCGTCATAAGTATCAAGTAACCTAGCTAACGGTTCTTCGGCTTCATCATATACATAAGGTAATCTTGCCGTTGCAACATAATACTCTTCACTATCAGTATATTCTTCAATAATCTTTTCATATAAATTAATTGATGCTGAATACTTATCATCCTGTTCAAGCCTCATTGCATTGTATAGTAATGTTGATTCTCTACTTGGTGGTTCATTTGAGCTAATACTACCTGCCGGATACGGATCTCCTTCAGTAAATGGTTTTAAACCATAAGGTTCATAATTTATTGTATAACCCGATATATAAGCCAATAGATCATAATTATAGTATAAAGAAAAGAAATAACCCCAATTTTCATCAAGGATAGTAGGATATCCCCAATAGTTCATTTCTGCAGAAATAACAACCTTATCTATGTAAGGCTCGGGCTCGTTTATTATTGGTTGATAAATACCTTTTATACACGGTACTGAAGGAATTGTACCATTTTGTCCGGAATACACATTATTATATCCATTTGTCATATAGACACCTGCACAATATCTCATATAGATCTGAGAACGTGCATAAAATGTTCCCGTCAATCCGTTGTCTATTATATCATTATTTATACTTTTTTGTGTCAAATCTTTAGTGACTACATCAACAAGAGTAGGTTTTGAACCATTTCCTGTTATGAACATACCATTGTTAATATTATTTTTTATAGTATTTTTCGCTAAAGTTAATGAAGATGACACCAGTTTTACACCGATGCCGTAATTACTTACAAAATTACCTGTTATTGGTAATCCACAATGAGTCAATGTTATACCCGACCCAGTACTACCACCTTTACCATAAAAGTGATTGTAATCTATAGAATATTTTTCACAATTTACTAAAGACACACCATTCTCACAATCTGTAAATGAAGAATTTTTAATATCTATATCTGTGTATATCCCATAGATTTCTGAACCTTCTGCATATAAACCACATACTGCATTACTTATCCTTGTATTTAATAGTGTAACTTTACTTCCAATTTCTGCTACAATTCCCTGCCAAGTTGTGTTGCCTGTTATTGTTACATTTGTTAAATCAAGAGTTGCAAGACCTTCTACTGTGATCTTTGCACCTGTTTCTGCTTCAATGATTGCATCTGGCTCAATTATTAAATCTATCTCGTTAGTAATTACAAGCTCTGAATTTTCTAACAATTTTAAAGATCCACCATTCTTAACAATTATTTTCGAACCATATACTAATTCAATATCTACGCCTTCCTCTAATACTAAAGTAGCTCCATCTTCTATTACAAGTTCTGAACCATATTTAAACATAAGTTTCGAATCATTAGCTACGGTTAAAGTAGTACCTGATATTAAATTAAATGTTGACCTAAAATTCAAAGTTAACAAACTACCTTCAATTAGATCGAAATTAGATTTATAGAATGACGATTCACCTTCGATTGATATGTCATAATTATTAATATAAGTTTGATCAATTTCGGATCCATCTTGGAAAAACAATTCGGAGTTATCAATTACAATTTTTGATTCTGACATAGGTAAAAATATTGAACCTGTCTTAAATTCAAGTTTTGAATTTTCAAGACCTAATACTGAATAATTTTTTAATTGTAAAACTCCTGTATTGCTTACAAACATGTCCGTACCAGGTACCAAAGTAGTTTTTGGAGCTTCAATTTCTCCACCACCTAAGTATAAATATTTCCCTTCACCAACATAGAAATTCTCTCCAATATATCCATCATTCGTTATTTCTAACCCCCAAATACCATAATCAAGTTCTTTAGAATTAGTATCACACAGAGGTACCGAAAAATAATTTCTATATACAGTTACATCAGCATATTCGTCATCAAGTTCATTTACTAAGACAGCAATGTGTGTTTCTCTATCTTCCCAAGAATTTGTTGACGGATAAGTCGTAGGGGTGAACATATTGCGGTCTGTATCATTAAAGAAATCAGTAGGCAATCCACACATGTTTAATGCCGTCGGAGCTTTCCACCATGCTCCTTTACCTCCTAAACATTCATCATATACACTATTTGGCCATAGATCATCCATCCAGTCATTTACAGGCTTTCCGCAAAAATATAAATCTGATCCGATTCCTACTCGTTGTCCTTCTTCAAATGGTACAGCGCATTCAATATCTATAACCTCATCATCTCCTGTTGCGTTAATTACATGTGATATCATAACACCTCTACTTTCATTTTCATGATATAAAGGTGAAAAGTTGTCAAATCTCTTACCATTTTTATACTCAATCAAAAAATGTTGATCTTCAACAGAATTGTCAGAAGTTTCACTAAAATCAATACCTCTTACAGGTAAAATAAGAGCATTCGCAACATTATTAGCAATTTCTTCGTCAGATATTGGTTTCTTTTCAGCCTTTAATGTAACCTGAATTTTGTTGCATAATTCATTTCCTTCAAAATTTATCACATTATCAAAGACAGTGTATTGATAATTAATTAAGTCTTGAGTAGTCATTGGGATCAACCCGTATAAGGCAAAAGGACTTGAAAAGCAATCATTGTGATACATTAAATCGTAGGCACCTGTTGTACTGAAAGTCTTCCCCATACTTGCGCCATCTATGTAACCCCAAAAAACATTCCTATCGTACCCTTTATCTCCAAATTGAAAAATACTATGTCCTAACTCATGAGCTATTGTATGTGTGGTAATATTTAAAGCATCCCTATTATAATAAGCGTAAACTGTGCTACCATGTGACACACCTCCATCATAATATCCATTCAAAGCTCTTGGAAATACTAACATTGTAACATGACGATAATCATGATGACTTTCCCATAATGCCATGCCTTCTTCAGTTCCATACTCATCACAGTATTTTTCAATTATTAAATCTGTTAACTCATTTTCGTGAGTATACTCTTCTGGATCATATGGAGGACCTGTAATATCCCAATACTTTGACCCCTGATTGGTTGGATCTGTTTCAAAGGTCAATTTAACATCGTATTTATTCGTCATGCTTAAAAAATATTCATTTAACGCCTTTGCGAGTAAAGGTTCATAGTCTATTTTCTTTACCCCATTTACTTCTTCACCATATAAAGTCAAATATTCGTGAATGCCAATCAATTTAGTTTCGTCATACTTATCAGGTATATTGAACATTACCGGATACCATTGTTTTTCTCTAACAAATTCTTCTGTTATCTCATTCCAATTATCTATAACTCTGCTAGTATCTGTAAGATTTGTATTGAACTCTAAATTTGCTATTGGAATATCATCCCATGATGCTATATAGACGTGGACAAACCATTCTATTATTCTTTTCTCATCCTGTTCCTGAGATATAAGTGAATGAGTCACAAATAGTAATAACAGGATAATAATTTTTTCAACTTTCATTTTTACTCCTTTAATTATTTAACTTAGCTGCTACCTAATATACAACATTTTCTTTGTTTCTTTTACAGCACCATCAATTTTCAATTGATAATAATAAACTCCACTGTTCAGATTATCAGCATTGAAGGTAGCTGAATGCATTCCTGCATTCACTACACCATTCACAAGATTTTTGATTAACTGCCCATTTGAGTTATAGACAGACAAATAGACAATAGCCTTATTCTGAACTGAAAACTCTATCGTTGTTATTGGATTAAAAGGATTTGGATAATTTTGCTCCAACTCATAATTGTCAATTGTCAATTGTTCATTGTTAATTGAAGTATCATGCCATCCTAAAAAAGGGTATCCATCATTGTGTAATTCAGTATCC
>JAFGVM010000007.1 GCA_016937995.1 Candidatus Delongbacteria bacterium | reverse complement strand
TTAGAAATAGTCTCTAATTGCGGATAGCCGTCCAAAATGGTGGTATATGCGTATGTTTTGCTATTCTTCATCGAATTTTATATTGTCAAGCGGACTTTTTATTTTGTCCATACCTTTTTTGTTATATGCGTATTTATTGCTGTAATTATTCAGATTCAACTTTTTAAGATATTTTTCTTTCGCTTCGTTGATCATATTATCACAATAGATTATTTACTAAAAATATTAATATATTCAACTACTTATAATTTTGCAAGTGGAATAATATCTAGTATGAGAATTCTTTTTGATGATGTTAAAGAGTTTTGTCCTTCCCGTTCTTCAAATAGCCCTTTACAAATCTTGCGAAAGGGATTAAAAATACTCCTACTGCTGCAGGAATCAAAATATTGATAACGAACAACATAAAACCGGCAGAAACAGCAGCTTCTTTAGAAAAGTTCAGCAAACCGAAAATATATGCAGCAGTACCTTCTCTTACTCCAATATCACCAAGGCTGATAGGCAAAAATGTTTTGATCAGCATAGCCGACCAGACACCGATATAAGCTAAATGAATATCTATGTCACCGAAAGCAAATATCAATAGAACAAACTGTGTTGTATAAATCAGAAATAAAACAAGTGAAAATATAGAAAGTGTTCTAGCATTCGTTTTACTGAAATTTTGAATTCCTTCATTAAATTTTTCAAATCTTGAACTTGTTTTGAAGAAATTATTTTTAATGTATGCTACAATTAATTTTATCAAACCCGGATGCAGTAAAATAAAAATCAAAATAACAGCAAAGACCATAGTAACGATCAAAAGATTGAACTGCATTAAAGATGAATCGGTGAAAAATAGATGTGGAAGAAATGGAATTGAAATGACACCAAAGACCACAACAGGAAGAACATCATATATCTTCTCAAGAATGCTCATACTGAGAAGTTTAAGTTTATCCACATTTCTAATGATGAATAGTTTTCCAAGTTCTCCAACTTTTCCAGGAGTAATAAAACCGAAACTTATACCGAGAAACACAGAAGTTAAAATTAATTTTGATGAAGTTTTGGATTCAGATACTTTTCCGATCAAATATTTCCACTTTATGAATTGAAGAAAAATATTAACAGGGAGTAATAATAAAGCCAGAAAGATAAAATTTTTATTCGCATTATTGAAAATGAACTTCAATTTGTCCGGATCAATATCATAAAAGATCACAATTATTATCGTAACAGATATTATCAGTTTCAGGATCAGGATATTTCGTTTGTTAAAGTTCAATTTCATATACTACCAAATATTACCCGGATAAACATATTTTAAACCGCATTTTAAACCTATCTCCATCGCACGGAAAATCGTATCTTTCGATGTTCTTGTTTTATCGGTCATCTTGTAGTCAGGATGGAAGGCTGAAACATGCCATGGAACATCGGTACCCAAGAATTTTACTATGAAATCAGCGATTTGTTTTAACTCATCCTCAGAATCATTGAAGTCGGGTATTACCAGAGTTGTAATTTCAAGGTGGATATCAGATTTTGCAAGGAGTTTTAAATTTCTCAGGACCACATCAAGATCACCACCGGTAAATATCTTGCACTGTTTTACATTAAAACATTTCAGATCGATATTGCAGGCATCCACCCAGGTTATCATGTCTTTAATGACTTCTTCTGTCTGGAACCCGTTACTTACGAAGATATTATTCAATCCCCTTTCTTTTGCCAATACACCAATATCTCTTGCATAGGGATAAAAAATTGTAGGTTCATTGTAAGTATATGAAATTGAGCTACAATTATTGGTTAAGGCATTATGTACGATCTCTTCAGGGGTGTAAATTAAAAGGTCGTCCAGATTAATAGCTTCTGACTGACTGATCTGAAAATTTTGACACCACTGGCATTTAAAATTGCATCCGTAGGTGCCTAATGAATAGGTTCTTGAGCCCTTTTCAAAATGAAATAAAGGCTTTTTTTCGATAGGGTCGATATGAACAGCAACAGGTTTACCATAAACAAGACATTCCAGATTTCCGTCAATATTCTTATTGACCCTGCATCGACCGGTAGCATTTTCAGCTAATACACATCTGTGTTCACATAATGAACACTGGATAGTTTTATTTTCTTTTTCTATGAAAAATTTCAATTTTATTCCTTTGAAAACTCAAAACGTATGTTGGTCCTCAAATGAGTAAACAAGAACTTTGCTTCTGAGACCATAGGTATTTCAAGACTGAAGATATATGTCGGTATATTTTCTTTCATAGTTACTGTTAGGTTTTTGATCATTACATGACCAAAAGAAGCATCACCTTCATCAGCGATCTCTTCAGCTACAGTCCTGTTAAATTCATCCTCTTCTGTTTCACCGGAAAGATGCAGATTCATATTATAAACGCTCTGATCACCAAAATTTACCGATTGGAAAGGTGCGGGTTGAATATTGAGCAGTGTAGAGCTTATTGAAGCATTAAATTTGGCCATAGACTCATAATCAATATCATTTGAAGCTAATTTTACTTTGTAAACACCGATCTTTACCTTAGAACCATCTTCCAGTTTTTTTGTTTTAAGTCCTGCAGATACAGAAGTAATTATTCCTGTGAATTGTTCGTTGATCATTTTTTTTCCTTTTGTTTTAAAATTTTAATTTTATCCGAACGAGCCGAATTTAAGTAAATACGTTTTTATAAATTTATCAAGATCACCATCCATGACCGCCTGAACATTTCCCACTTCAAGGTTGGTCCTGTGATCTTTTACAAGGTTGTAAGGATGAAATGTATAAGTTCTTATCTGACTGCCCCAGGATATTTCTTTTTTATTATCCTCTATCTCTGATAGTTTTGCTTTTTCCTCTTCCAGTTTTTCCTGATATAGTCTTGCTTTAAGCATTTTCATAGCTGCTTCTTTATTCAACATCTGAGATCTTTGGGATTGAGACTGGGCAACCAAACCTGATGGTACGTGGGTAATGCGGACTGCAGAATCTGTTTTATTAACATGCTGCCCTCCGGCTCCTGATGCCCTGTAAGTATCTATTCTCAGGTCTTTCTGATCAATAACTATCTCGATATCATCAACTTCGGGCATAACATATACAGATGCGAACGAAGTATGTCTTTTGTGTGCTGAATCGAAAGGAGATATTCTTATCAGCCTGTGGACACCTGTCTCTGATTTTAAGAATCCATAGGCATATTCACCTGTAACTTCCAGAGTCACTGTTTTAACCCCGATAAGATCACCCGGTAAAAATTCTATTTCACTGTATTTAAAACCATTGGCATCAAAATATCTTGTATACATCCTCAGGATCATGTTAGCCCAGTCCTGTGCTTCTGTTCCTCCGGAACCGGAATGAATAGTGAAAATAACATTTTTAGTATCTTCGGGATTGGAAAGCATTCCCTTTAATTCCATGTCATCAACAAGTTTTAAGAAATTTTCAAAATTCTCACTTAACTCTTCAATTATTTCTGAATGTGATCCTTCCTCTTCATCCTGAAGCATTTCAAAAAAAGCTTCTATATCATCTTTAAGCTGTGACGCATTTTTAATGCTGTTCACCCAGTATTTTTTTTGTGTGATCTCGCTGAAAACCTTTTCTGTTCCTTCACGGTCTGAATAAAATCCTTCTTCCAGGGTTTTTTGTTCCAGTTTTAAAATAGCTTCTTCGTATTGTTCAATATCAAAGATGCCTCCTGATATTATCAAATCTGGATAGAGTTTCAGGCAGTAAAGATTTAATATTATCGAGCATTGGATCCCCTCGGAAGTTTTAGTTTCATAGATAATTACGGGCTAGTGAATATAAAAAGATATTGTCAAAATAGAAAGAGTAAAAAAGGAGTTATTTAGTTAAAAATAAATTCGGGAACAGATCATATCTCAATTATTACGAATGCCTGAGCGAGTTCTTGTATATGTGTCATAGACAAATGAATACGTTCAAATTTGTTCTCTTCTGCAAAAATCTTTGATCTGCCGTAAAGTTTAATGAACGGTTTCCCGAGATCATCATTGTTAATCTCGATCTCAGAAAACGCCAAACCGCCTCTCCATCCGGTACCAATTGCTTTAAAAAAAGCCTCTTTTGCAGCGAAACGCGCTGCAAAATGTTCATATTTGTTTTTCTTGGTCTGACAATATTCTATCTCAGTCGCAGAAAATATCTTTTCAGTAAAACCGGGTATTGTTTCAATACTTTTTTGAACTCTGTGGATCTGGATTATATCTGTGCCGATTCCAAATATCATAAATTATTCTTTTCCATTTTCCGGATTGTATAGAAAAATATCCTCATTTTTCAATCCGCTTTTTATAGCTACGTTTATATCATTTTTATCTATGATATCAAGATACTCTTTATGATATCCGATCTTATCTTTCACATATACAAAACTCAAAGAATCTTCGGTAAAAAGAGCTTCCACAGGTAAATAATCAACATTCTCATATTCTTTTATGATGATATCGCATTTTGATGTCATTCCGGGTTTCATTTTATCATCTGCTCCGATAACTTTGATAGTGACATCGAATATCTTAATATCCTCATCAAGGTCAGAAGTTCTTGCAAGACGGGCGATATCTGATATTTCACCTGAATAAGTCTTTTCACGGTATGCATCAAGCTGGATATTTACCTTCATCCCTAAATTTATTTTTGAAATATCGACCTCGTTCACACTTGTCTCTATCTCCATTTCAGACAGATCCGGTAATTCTATTAAAGCCTGACCTCTCCATGGAGTATCTCCGACTTGAAGTTTGCCCCATCTGGAACCTTTCCAAACTTTAGAATATACAACAAGACCATTTTCAGGAGCTGTGATCCTAAGATTATCCAACTCCTTCTGCTTCTGTTCCAGTTTAAGTTTCACACGTTTAAATTTTGACATCAAAGCAGACCTTTCAGATGCATTTGTTATTTTTTGCAGTTTTAATCTTTCTTTGATCTCGGTATAATTATTTTCAGATATTTTGAATGATAACTTCTCCTCCTCCTGTCTGGATTGGGATTCAAACTCTATCTGTTTTAATCTCATTTGTGCTAATTTATAGCTTGTTTCAGCATTCTCAAGATCTATTTCAGCCTGTAATATAAGAAACTGGTGGTTGGCATCTGATTTTTCTAGGTCGGAATTTAATCCATCAAGTTCAGTCTGTATTGATTCAATTTCCTGCAGTACATTCTCGGCATCAAATTGTAAAAGAAAGTCACCTTTTTTAACGATAGAGCCTTCCGGTATTATTTCAAGTATTTTGGCTGTTGATCTTAATGTATTGGGTGTGGTAACTACAACCGAGTTTTTAGCTCTGATCTCACCGGTTTCAGTGATACTCACAATGAAATGACCTGTTTTTACTGAAGTAATAAGATCACCGTCATTACTTACTTTAGAACAGGATAAAAAACTTACCATGATCAAAAGTGCTGCCAAAACCCTCAATATGTTTGCAAATATCGATCTCATCATTATCTCTGCTCCACGATCAGGTCCATTAACTTCTTGCCCGGGAATTCTTTTTCATAAGATACTCCCGCACTGTTTCGCCAAACTATTGATGATATAACAGGATTTTTCACACCGGTATTGAAGACTAGTAATCCGCTGGTAAAATGACTTGGAGAGACCCTTATTCTATTCATAACACCTGTATAATTTCCGTTCGAAGCAGACTCCTTATCAAAAATATATGCATTGTCTTTATCATCATAAAGAGTGAACTGATCAGGAGATATTATTACATCATCAGTGTCGTCATTGTAGAAACGAATTTTAAATGCTGAAATGCGGGTCTGAGTATTATGAAATATTTTCATTATTTTAAAACTGAGATCCTGCTCTCTAGGTGATTCATACAATAATTTTTCAAGTATATTGTTCTGGAGTTCTCTGGCATTTATGTTATTTGGGTAAAAAATCAGTGACTGTTCTGCAAATTTCAAACTTTCTGTCAAAGTTTTATAATTTTTACTGTTCTCTCTCCAAAGGAAAAATAATTCTTTTCCTTTTTGTAAATATTTTTCGGACAGATCACTGTTCAACTGGTTAAATACTTCTTTTGCCTCAGTGTTATCATCAGATAAAAAAACAGCTTTTTCTATCAGGTCATAACCTTTCTGATATTTCTTTTTCATTTCCACGGAACCGTCAAGATCACCAATCGAAACAAGTTTTTTACCAAGAGATAAAATTACCTGGGCATATTGATTTTTTATTTGAGGATTGTCTTCTTTGTTATATATCGTTCCTCTTTCTATATTCCTTTCAGCTTCTTCCAGATCATTTTGCTCAATGTATTTCATTGCGTTCTTAAAATAGCATAGAGTGAACTTTACCCTTAGGTCAATATTCTGATAATCCTCTGTCAGTTTTTCTCTGTAAAGCTCCAAAGCCTTTTCATATTTGCCGCTTTTTTCCAGCTCTTCAGGATCGATACTGCAGGCAGAAATGAAGATGACCATTATAGCAACTAGGTAAAATTTCATAATATTCGGGATTTATTCAAATGAGATTTCAATTTCACTATGTGTTATTTTTTTTAGTTCAACAGCTGTAAACCCATCAAAAACAAGAGTCAATATTCCCAGTTTTTCAACAGCAAAAGCTGTGTTAGCCGAACCTCTAGGCATTAGCGGGAAAGGAACTTTTTTGGCATTCTTGTATTCACCACCCTGGTAATCCATATATTTGACACCTACTTCTGATTCTGAAATAAGAGTATTATCCTTGTCAAACAACCTCAATATGACTTTTTGTCTCAACAGAAAGTCGATCACCATTTTATTTTCACTTTCATTTGAACTGAAATAATACATCCCCATGTTGGCAAATTTAAGATTTCCTTTTCTTTTCCTGATCTCGGACAGAAGCTCTTTTCTTATTAATTTTTTGAAATTAATTTCATAGGCTACGACCAAACCGACAACACTTTTATCTTCCTCATCATAATTTTTACTGGTCGATAAATGCCTGAAATGGTATCCGTCAACGATCAGCTTTCTAAAAAAGGCCTCAACTTCATTGTCTTCGCTGAAAACTTCTTTAGAAGTATTTTCTACAGGCAGGTCCAATGCTCCGGTAAGGATAAAATCATCACTTCTCTCAGCAACCTCATTGTAAAGTTTCTCAAATTGAGGGTAAGTATTAAAGTCATTTTTATATGATTCAAGCTCATCAAGCAGAAGATAATATTTATCAGGATCATCTGATTCCCATAATTTTTCTGTGTAGTATTCTAATCTAAGATATTCATAGAACATTTCATTGTCATCAACCCCGAAAGGATTGATCGTAGATTTATTGGAGTCCATTGAAATTAATATATTTCTTGTAACAGCATCGAATAAACTGAGCAGCTGGTTCGATCTGCCCTTAAAATCGTCTTTAAGTGTTAGTCTTTTCTTATCTTTGGAGTATACTTCAATATGAAATTCTACTTTTTTACCTCTTACGGTAGTTTCGCAAAAAACAGTATTATCAAATTCAAAATTTTCCCAGTTGTCAAAAAATTCTTTTGATGCCAGAAAGAAATTTCTGTTTTTTAATAATAAATACTCAAGTTCCTCTGATTTTTCATCTAAAATAGTCATTTCAGAGTTCTTAAAATTTTCAACTACATATTTTTTAAATGCAGAAGAGATAAATTCATATCTATCCTGTTTAACAGGTTTAAATCCCGAAAGAATGACCGTTTTGCCATGAACGGGAAAAATTATAGAAAAAAGGAAAATAATTGTCAGAAAATAACGCATGATCACCTCACTCTGTATTTAATTTAAGACTTTTAATTTACAAAGATATGAATATTTGATCCTTTTTGCTACAGAATAATTATTTTACGATAAACCCATATATAGAATGCATCTGCTGTATTAACTTGCAAGTTCATCAGTTAATCATTAATTTTATATGTTGGTAAAAATAAAATCAATGGTCATGAAAATTTTTGAACCGCATAAAAGGCTAAAAAAATTCTGGGGAGAGGTTGACCGGAAGCATATAAGCCTGATCTCGAAACATATAATTGGCAATTCAATCCTTGATCTCGGTTGCGGATTTGGTACAACTACAAACTACATAAAAAATAATTTGAACCTGAGTTGTACAGGTATAGATTTTGATGAGGAAGTAATTTCTTTATGTAAAGAAACATATCCTGATTGTGATTTCATGGTTGCAGATGCTGAAGAGCTCCCTTTTGAAAATAATTCATTTGATACCATTATCTTAAGAGATGCATTACATCATTTTTATCAGGAAGCTGACTTTGAAAAAGTTAAAAATGAATTGATCAGAGTATCAAAAGATAAGTCCAGAATTATTTTTTTTGATCCGAACATTAATTTTATTCTTAAGTCTATGAGAAAACTGGCTTCACATAATGATGCGGAATGTGACTACGAAACTGCTTTAAGAATTCAGGATGAGTTAGGATTGAAAATAATACATAAAAAATTTAATACTCTGTTCAGTCTTCCATTGAGCGGAGGATATGTAGGTTTAAATTTAGTGCCGGATTTACCACCCCTGCATAAATTTATAATCGGATTGGAGAATTTACTTGAGAAGATCGTAAATCCGACAGGTTTGGGAAGATACCTTTGCTGGAGATACCTGATAGTTGGTGAGATAAAAGAGGATTAGTCTGATTGAAAATTATTTTTTGAAGACTATAAATTTTCTCAGCAGAAAAGAAGCAATAGAAACGCTTGAAACAGTAAGTATTTTAGCCATAACGTAATAGATTTCAAGAGTTCTCACAAAAATATCCAACAGAAAATTATCCAGTAAAAGCGTAAATATTGCAGTAATGTAAAAAAGTGTAATTTCTTTTGCTGCAGAATTTTTCCCCCGGATAAAAACAAATTTTATGCTCAGAACAAAATTAACAGCGGAAACAATTATAAATGAAATAGTGTTTGATGTTATCAAACCGAGTCCCATTTCTTTATAAAAAAGCTTGAGAAGAAGGATCCCGATCACAAAAGATACAGCACCGACAGCTACAAAAGCAATGTACTGCCTTTTGACTGATCCTGAATTTTGTTTGACATCTAAGTATTTTTTTAAAATCTGGACTAATCTCATTAGATCTATTTTTTAAAGATATTTTTTAGTAAGAAAGCTGAATAATTGATCATTGTTCTCATTATTTTCATTTTTGACCTGCCTTTCCGCTTATTGGAGCTTAGGACCATTGGTACTTCGATAATGCTTATCTTACATCTGATAGCTTTGATCAGTACTTCCACCATACAAATAAATCCGGGCTCCTCAATGATAACGCCATATTTATTTTTGATCTGCGTAATAGCTTCAGGTTTATATACTCTGTAAAAAGAGCTTAGAGTAAGAACTTTTATATCAAAAATGAATCTGAGTGCTGTATTTGCGACAAATGACAGAATTTTTCTTATTAGAGTTGTTTCTTCGAATCCACCACCCTGAGCATAAGGGGACGCGAGAACGATCCCGTATCCGAGTTCAGAGATAGTTACCATTTTATCAAGAATTTCCAGACTGGATGTATTATCAGCCTCAATAGTTATTATCAGATCTTCTTTAAGTGTTTTATCCAGCAGATATTCAAAACCGATGTTAAAAGAATCTCCCGGTCCTGCATTTTTTTCTTTTGTTATAATATGGTATTTCATACTGCCAAAATAAAGGTCAATGTTCTTTAAGGTATTATCAGTGGAATGATCATCAATAAAAACAAAGAATTTTTCTCTTTCAGGTAATACTTTTTTCAGTGAAGATGCGAGCTCTTCAATATTTAGTTCTTCGTTATATACAGGTACAATAAAATAAATCATGCTCGTTTTCTTTCAGTTTAAATAATCAATTATAGTATCAACAATTATTTTTGAAGCATTCCCATTTCCGTAAAGATCATATGAAGCAGGGTCAAATCTATCTTTTTTTACAATGATGTCCATAGCTTCAATTATCTTAACCGGGTCATATCCGCAGACATAGTTGGTCCCGTTATCAACTAATTCTACCCATTCAGTTTCAGTCCGAAGGGTCAAACAATATTTTCCGTTAAAAAATGATTCTTTCTGAAGTCCACCGCTGTCAGTTGCGACAAATTCAGACCTGCCGAGTAAATATTGCATTTCTCTGTAACTGACCGGATCGATAAGCATAAGATTTCCGCAGTCTGTGTCGATCTTATATTTTTTTATTTTATCTTTGGTCCTGGGATGAAGAGAAAGAATGACAGGAAATGGTGCATTATTTTTTAATACGTTTATACAGTTGATAAGATTTTCGTAACTGTCAGTTGTCTCAGGTCTGTGAATAGTTGCGAGAATAAATTTCTCAGGAATTTCGATATCAGGAATCTTTTCATTATTTTTGTACAGGATCGCGGAGTCATACATAACATCACCCGAGGGGATTATCCTGGCACCGAGATTTATAAATCCTTCAGCGGTCAAATTCTCGGTCGCTTTATCAGTCGGAGTGAATAGAAGTGAACTGATCCTGTCAGTCAGGATCCTGTTAATTTCTTCGGGCATTTTATTGTTAAATGATCTGAGTCCGGCTTCAACATGTGCAACAGGTATGTTAAGTTTTACCGTAGCCAGCGCACCGGCCAATGTTGAATTAGTGTCACCGTAGAGCAGAACAAGATCTGGTCTTTCATCAATGACGATTTTTTCAATACTTTCGATCATTTTTCCTGTCATTGCACCCTGCGACAGAGAAGATATCCCGAGGTTGTATTTAGGTTCGGCTATTTCAAGTTCATCAAAAAAGATCTTACTCATGTTCTCATCAAAGTGCTGTCCGGTATGGATAATGATCTCTTCGATCCCGGTTCTTTTTCTTAATTCTCTACTGACCACGGCAGCTTTAATGAACTGAGGTCTTGCACCGATAATGGTTACTATTTTTTTTTTAATTTTATTTTCCAAGTAATTTCCTTTGCCATTCGATCGTTTTTTTCAATCCTTCTTCAAGAGAATATTGAGGATCAAAATTAAAAAATTGTTTCAATTTGGATATGTCAGGAACCCGTCTCATAACATCTTCGTACTTACCAAATGATGAGTAAGGTATATATTTGAATTTAGGTTCGGAATTTTCTCCGTTAACCAGTTTCCAGATAAGTTTTCCCAGACCGAGTATAGAAATTTCCTCGTCCGGATTAGAGCCGGTATTGAAGATCTCATTGTCAGAGCTGTTATTTTCTACAAATTTTACCAGAGCATCTACAGTATCATCAACATAGGTGAACGTTCTTGTCTGACTTCCGTCCCCATGAATTTCGATCTCTTCATTTTCCAACGCCTTTGTGATAAATCCTGATTGAGGACCGCCCCACCATGTTAAATTATGATTCGGACCATAACTGCCGAAAAATCTTCCGATGGTATATTTTAATCCATATTCTTCACTGTTGGCAATGATATATTGTTCTCCATAAATCTTTGATGATGCGTATGCCCACCTTTTTATTGTTGTTGAACCCAGTACCAGATCAGATTCCTCATGAAAAGGAACTTTTTCGTTCTTACCGTAAACATCCGAAGTTGAAGCAAAGATTATTTTAGATCTGTCCAGAATACATTTCTGGATTATGTTTCTTAGCATAAGATAATTTTCATCGAGAGTTCTTAGAGCATTTGTATATCTTGGTATTTTTTGTGAAGCCAGATGAATTATTATTTCAGAATGAAAGTCCTTTAATATCAGTGGATTGGCGATGTCACCGAAAACGAATTTAAATTTAGGATGGTCCCTGAAATCTTGAATGTTTCTTTCTAATCCATAGCTCAGATTATCAATACCAATTATCTCATGACCTCTGTCCAGAAGGGTTTTTGCAAGGTTGGATCCGATGAATCCTGCTACACCTGTTATAATGATTTTCATTTATTGGCTCTCCTTTTTGTAGATCTGGAACATTGAGTTGGAAAATACTTTGATAAGTCCATTTTCAGAAATATACGAACCATAAAATTCGTGATATTTCCTTGTTGATATCTCAAACTTATCCTTCAAAGAGAAGCTGATGTTCCTTTCAAGCGGCCAGTATACTCCTCTTGGAGACTGGACCGGAGTAATAATTACACTAGGATCTTGTTCTTTGATCTCTTCCTTCAATTGATCCAGTCCCAGGATAAGGTCGTAAGGTTCAGAAATGACCGGTTCAATATTCAGAATATAATAAAACATAGGCATCCCGACAATAAATACTTTATCATCCTTAGAAATTATCTTTTTAGCATTTGAAATAAATTCATCGACGACATCAACTCTTTCTTTGAATGAATAAATACCTGAAAGCTCGGGGCTTTTGAACATAGCGTTCAAATATCTGGATTCAATATCTCTGTATGCGACGAACTCTTTTTTAAACTGAATGACCAGAATAAAAACAATGAGCGAATAAACTAGTATCCTGAAATCCAGCTTCTCCGGTCTTACAGATAACAAAGCAGTTATGATGAAGGCAGAAAATCCGAATAGCCCACCGGATATCAAAGCTGCATAAATACTCATTCCTGATCCCAGAAATGACACAAAAAATACGTACAGGAACATATAGTTCAGTTTAAAGATCTCCCTGTTTTTTGATCCGTGTAGTGCGGTCAGAATAATATCAAGTGCAAAAAATATTGATACTACCAGCAAAAAGTTATTATCAGTCTGTTCTTTATACACAATAAGCAATATGCCAATTAGGAGCCATGAAAAATATTTGAGGAAAATATATTTTTTGGATAAAACAGCTCCGGAAATGAACAGAATTAAAGGTACGATCAAATGCAGTATCATTACTCCAAGGTCTTTTGAATATACATAGGTAAGGTGTATAAATGAATAGTTTAAACTACTGTTGATCTTTTTACTGCCGAAGAATGTGTTGAACATAGTAAGGATAGAAAGCCTGCTGTCTTTGTCGAAAAATGTATCTGATCCTGCGAAAGTAAGAATAATAAATCCTGTTATCAAAGCAGATAATAATGCTGAATAATAAATAATGACCGATCTTTTTTTGTTAGGATTATCAACTTCAAACAGGGTAAGATAAATACCATAGACCGGTAAGATAAGGATAAAGGTGAATTTCATATGAATAGAAATACCTGCAAATAAACCGCTTAAGATCAGGTGTTTGAGCTTAAGGTTATCTTCATAATTAAGGAGAAATAAGATCGAAAGCAAAACAAAAAAAACCGGAAGGTAATAGTAGTTAATATATGGATAGATCAAAAAATTTCTATAGAAGAATAAAAAAGATATTACTACTCCCCAGAAAACGTACTTTCCGGCATAATATCTTTTTAAAATGTAATAGATCACAGTTGAAAAAAAAGGGAAAAAAAGCAGAAACCCGAACCGGGACCAGATCAACGATACTCTGGAGGGAATAGACATCCATAACCCGTTAATAAAAGAAGATCCCCATATAAGATCGAAGTTTCCGGTAGTATTTCCATGAATGGACCACCAGGATTTGGATAACTGCCAACCTTCATCTGTTAGATCAAATCCGATATTGAAAGTGAATGTCAGGAGAAAGAAGATAATGTTCCAGAGAACGAATGGAAAAAATGTATCTTTTTTATTTTTTTTTAAAAGGATGTATCCGGTCAAAAAAATAATTACCCATATAACCAATACCAGAAACCTGGAGAATATAAACTCAAGCTCTATAACAGATAGTTCCGGGTCAATAATTTTCTGGTTAAAAGGGGATATTAAGCATAACCATATAAAAAGAAAGGTTGAGATCATTAAGATCTCATATCTTCTCAAAGCTTTATATAACATTTCTTAACTCACTATTATGATGAATTCAATTGATCAAACAAAAAAAGGTCGGTATAACCGACCTTTAAAAATTTGAATCTTAAATGATTAGTACCAACTTACAGAATCAGAAGCTGTAGTATCTTCGTGTGTACAAAGTACAACACCACCACCTACTGAACAGCTGAAATCGTCAGGCATTTTAACTGGGTTGCCAGGGATCGAAACTACTCCACCTACAGTAGCGGATAAACCGTTAAGTGTAGCTTTTGAATTTTGCCAGTCTGAATAGTATGCAGCTAAAGCAGCAGCTACAGTACCAGCAGTGTTCTTTGCAACTCTTTCCTTAGAAGTTTGAATGTATCCGTTATATGCAGGAATAGCTACAGCTGCTAAGATAGCAACGATCACCGCTACAACTAATACTTCAATTAGCGTAAAACCTTTTCTCATTTTTGTCACCTCCTTTTATTTTTAGTAGTCCTTATGCAAATCCGTCAAATGGAAATGCGAACTTGTTTTCAAACTACATAAAATCTTTGAGTTTGTCAAGTAAAAAATAACAATATTAACATATTAAACACGTTTGAGTGAAATCTTGAAGTAAGTTACATTTCTTCTTGACAAAGAAAGGCATTTTAAAATACCTTATGAACGTGTATCAAAATACAGAACAGGAATGTGTTATAAATGAAAAATGAAATAAATGACGGTTTTCCTCAAATTAAAGATTATCTTTCTCTGCTCGAATCCAAAATGTATAAGGATATGGAAAAGTTCTCCGATTCTTATGTAGTGTCCAATAAAAAAATATTGGGTAACTATATGAAAAAATGGGTTAACGATCCTCTACACCAATGGAGCAGGCAGTGGGAATATCCGTATGTCTTGAGCAGAATAAAAGAAAGTATAGGTAACTCTACTGATCATGCGATACTTGATGCGGGATCAGGAATAACATTTTTTTCTTTTTATCTCAATAAAGTATATGCGGATGTAAGAATTTATTGTTGTGATCAGGATAAAGGTCTCGAAAGAAAATATAATGCGATCAATATAAAAAATGGATCTAGTGTCAAGTTTAGACAGGGTGATCTTAGAGATCTTCCATATGATGATAATATGTTCAATTTGATCTACTGTATTTCTGTCTTAGAGCATACAGATGATTACGGTAAGATAATTGAAGAATTTTATAGGGTCCTTGTACCTGGGGGAACCCTGATAGTTACCTTCGATGTTTCTATTGACGGGACCAGGGATATTAGCGTAGAAAAAGGAAAAATACTTGTTGACTATTTGAAGAATTATTTCAACAAAAGGACTGACATAGAGTTCGATCTTGGATCAAATATAGATGGACTGGATGTATTTACGACTTACAGAGCAAGAGATATAGACAAAAGATTATTACCGTGGAGATTACCCAAATTATTTTATAAGATCAAATCAGTTGTCAAAAATGAAAAATTTGCGGTCTGGCCGCCTAATTTAACGGTTTTTTGCCTAACATTAACAAAGAAAGTTGAAATATAATGATACACATAGTAATAGGGACTAAAGCCCAGCTTATAAAAATGGCTCCGATCATGAAGATATTAAAGATGAGAGGTGCTGAATATAATTATATTTCTACGGGTCAGCATAAGGAAACAATAAATGACATATTGCAAAATTTTGAGATCAAGGAACCGGATCACACGATATATTCCGGAAAGGATATTACATCAGTATTTCAGATGATGATCTGGTCAGCAAAGTTACTTTTTTATACCGTTCTGAACAAAAAGAAAATATTCAAAAATGATAAAAACGGTATTGTGTTGGTTCACGGAGATACTGTCTCAACACTGGTAGGTGCGATCATGGCTAAGCTATCCGGGCTAAAAGTAGGTCACGTGGAATCCGGGCTGAGATCCTTTAACCTATTTCAACCTTTTCCTGAAGAATTGGTAAGGGTTCTTGTTTTCAGACTTTCAGACTATATGTTCTGCCCTGGAGACTGGGCGATCGAAAATTTAAAAAAATACAAAGGATTGAAGATCAATACAGAAATAAATACCCTGTATGACTCATTGAAGTTTGCTCTTCCTGCGATAACTTCAATAGCTGATATTCAAATACCTGACTACGAATATGGTATTGTTACGATCCACAGGTTTGAAAATTTACGAAATATTTCGTCATTCAATAAAATAGTTCATGCAGTGAAAAGAATTAGCGAGAAGCACAAACTTATTTTTATTCTGCACAAACCGACAGAGATCAAGCTGAAAAAATATGGTCTATATCAAAAGTTGAAGGATGATCCAAATATTGAATTAAGAAACAGATACGATTATTTTAATTTCATAAAATTAATAATTCATTCCAGATTTGTCGTAAGTGACGGAGGAAGTAATCAGGAAGAATGTTACTATCTCGGCAAACCTGTAATACTGCTTCGAAATGTGACTGAGAGGCAGGAAGGTCTGGGAAGAAATGCTGTTCTGAGTTATTTCGATGATAATATACTCGATAATTTTATCAATGATCTCGATAGCTACAAATTTGATTTCCTGAAGCTGGATAAGAGTCCATCAGATATCGTTATAGACGCCTGCAAAGATTTTGTAAATTGATAGGGTTCAGCTAATCAATTTTTTTAACTTCTCTACGAATTTTTTGATCAAGTTTTTTAATGGAAAAAGATCCTAAAACTACAGTCCATAATATCATCATTCCTCTATCGATCAAAGATGCAAGTATGCCCACTTCCGCATTTCCAAATAAAACATATGATATTCCACCTATCATGCTTTCTTTAATACCCAGACCGCCAGGAGTAAATGATAAGAAGAAAGATAGATTAGCGATCAGTCCTACGATAAGACTATCGAAAAAAGTAATATTCAAACCCGCATATGAAAAAGAAAAATACATCCTTACGGAGAATAAAACGATACCCAGGAAAATTACGAAAGAAAGCTGCAATATTTTGCTGAAATGTAATTTTACCAGATTTATATGGCTTATAAAAATATGAAAATAATTCAGAACTTTAATGTCTTTAAATCTGGAGGTAAAATACACTCCTGTGAAAGCGAATATAATCACAATAGCCACTATTGTAAGCAGTTTAAAAAATTCAAATTTTTCATATATCATAAAAATTCGATCATCAAATAAAAAAGCAAAGAACATGATAAAAGTGACGATAGTGACTATCGTATAATTCAGAATGAAAACAAAGATATATTTATTGATAGGTAGTTTATGCTTGATCTTCAAATACGAAACGAGAGAAATAATACCTGCTTTTCCCGGCATGTAATTAAGTAACATACTGGCAGTTGTAAAATGATAAAGTGTAATAAATTTTTCTTTGATCCCGTACAAATAGAAATTCAGTTTTACCGATATTGCGGTTAGTAAAACAGTAGATAGTATGATCAGGCTGTAATAAATAAAATCAAGAATCGAAAGACGGGAAAGTACCGAAAAATCAATATTAGTGTTGAAAATGAAATAAAGCAAAATGATAGTGAATAATATGTAGAATAGAATTTTTTTCATTAAGTAAGTTTTTTAATAAGGTTTTTTGATAATTTTTTAATTGTTCCAAAGTAGAACAGTACCGCCAGAACCGGAAGGGACCTTATCACAATAAAGAAATCTTTTACATTCTCTGCTAAGTAAACTCCCAACAGAAAAAGAAGTAAAACAAAAAGAAATAAGAACGATCCGATACAGTTAAATAAAAGTACCAGAAAAGTTATTGAGACCAGACAATAAAGTATCGAATAAATATTTACGAAAGTTAGATAATGGTCAGCCCAGATCTTCCCTCTGTGGTGTATCCAGGAATAAATATTGTTATCTTTTCTCTGATGATATTTCAACCTGATACCCGTGTGTCTAAGTATTTTTACATTATCATTTACTATATTCTTCATGATCTTCGTATCATCATTCGAATCTTTTGAAAGATCCTCGGGTAAATTATCAAGAAATAAATTTTTGTCGATGAAAAAACATCCTGTGCCTTTTGGTGCATTAAAAAAATTATCAGAAGTGATCCACAACTCATCTTTATAATTTACCTGGGGGAAGTATGGGCTGTAGATCTTTTTCCGGATAAGGTAAAAAAGTGTATCGAATATGCTTGAATACTTTTCCACACCCAGATCACCTGCGATCAGAGGAGAATACCCGATTTCATTTCTTTTTAAAAGGATATCTTCATAGATCTCTATTCTGGAATCCACAAAAAGCAGTTCGTTAAAACTTGCTTTTTCGGCTCCGGTCTTTCTTGCAATAAGTCTTCCCTTATTGACTTTGAAGTCGACAATTTTAAGAAATTCAAATTTTTCAGCTATTTTTTCTGTATTATCAGTTGACCCATCATTAACAAGTATCACTTCGTAAAGATCTTTTGAGTATTGGATTTTACTAATTGCATTCAGGCATTTTTCTAAGGTTTCTTCACCGTTATAGACCGGAACGATTACTGATATTTTTAAATGATCCATTTTTTGCTCAATAAATAAAATTAATCTTCTTCAAGCTTATCGTATCGAAGAGTTGATATTTGCTCTGATAACAGACCTATTAAAAATATAATTACTCCTACACTAATCATAAAAGTAGTGAATTGTGTATAACGCAAATTCAACACAAATATTTTATAAAGCATATGAAAAAGACCTGAGAAGACAAACACCAGACTGATGGGTAAAAATACCTTTAAAGGAGAGAATAGTATAGTGATCTTTACTATGATTAACAAAAATCTGAATCCGTCTCGGAACAGCTTGATCTTACTCTTTCCCTTTCTTTTACTTACTACGATAGGATGATATTTAAGGTTGTATCCCGCTTTAATGATAGCCAGAGTTGAAGTTGTAGGATATGAAAAACCGTTAGGGAATAGGTACAGAAATTTTTTTATCACATTAGTCCTAAAACCTCTATAACCACTTGTAAGGTCATGAATCTTTACGCTGGTCACATAGGATGCTAGCCAGTTATAGAATATATTCGCCAGATTTCGATGAACTGAACCTTCTGAACTTTTAGTTCTGGAACCGACCACACAATCATAAACATCAAGCAGCTCCATCATTGGTATGATGTCATTGATGTCATGCTGCCCGTCAGAATCCATCATTAACACATGGTCCTTCTTTGAGTTTCTTATGCCTGTTTTTACTGCGGAACCGTTACCTTTGTTATACGGATGATCAATAACAGTGATCCCACTGTATTCGTCAAGAATAGATCTTGTTTTATCCTTTGAAGCATCATTTACTACAATTATTTCATAATCTGAGAAATTTGACCGCATGAACTCAATTACTCTGTCTAAAGTTTCCTTTATGCTCTCTTCTTCGTTATAGCATGGCAGTATTAAAGATACAGATCTGTTTATCATATTTTATATACCGGTTAATTCAATTTTGTTTAATATAAATTAAATGACATAACAAGTCAATCAGTTACTGATTTGCAAATCTTCCAGTATTTTGAGAATGGAAGCAGCAATTATCTTGTGGGCTTTAGGATTAGGATGTTTGTCAACAAGGTGTAGTGTATCGTTTTTCATAACCCAATGATGATACTCTCTGGAAAAGTCCTGAGTTCCCGAGAATTTTAATTCATAATCGAGTAGAGAATCTGCATCAGCGAATTCAACTTTTTCAAATTTTGAAAAAAAATTGACAGATCGTTTAGAGTAATTGAGGTTTCCCAGATTCAAAATGATCGGTATTGATTCGTTATCCAGAGCAGTTTCAATAATTTTACCATAGGCATAATTTTCGATCCTGTCAATATCATGGCATACAGGAATAGTATTGCCCTCTATTATATTTTCAGCTTTCCATTGATCAATTGCATAAGGTATCCCGAAGTCCATATAAAAATATAAATAATCGTTCTGGTATTTATTTTTGATCTCAAACTTATCGAAACTGAATAAATTTGTTTCAAACAGCGGTTTTACAAGTGATACATTTTTGTTGCTGTCACAGGAAAAAAAAGGATTTGGTATCAGTCCGATATAGCTTGGTGCATAAAGTTCAACGCTTCTTTTTACCAACCAAGGTGAATACTGAATTACAACATAATCAGGTTTGAATTCCGGGATAAGATATTCAGCCCTTATCAGCATTTGTGAAAGACCGTATCCACACACTCCCGCATTTAAACAGTTCATATCCATTGAATCACATACTGCATAAGGGAAAGTTTCCTCAGCCAGACATCCGTCACCGAATGTGAAAGAACAGCCAAGAAATAAAACAGATTTATGATCAGTATTGATCTCGTCTTTTGATCTGTCTTTTGTTGGAATACGAAATCCATACTTGTTGTATCTGACAGGTATTTTGTCTTTCATAGGTTTAATATGAAATCCCTTAGAATCTTCAACAGGTTCAAACCCCAGATCTCTGTCAAACTTATAAACAAGACCCTCTATATCTCTTTTACCGTCACCTATAACAACATAATCATAAAAGTTCTCAATCTCAGAATTAACGAAAAGATAAAATTTTACGATCTTTGAATTACCATACCACACCACTGTAAAAAATATAACAAATATGATTTTTTTTATTCCTGAATATTTCACATTTATCGATCTGACAGATCTGTATAATAATCCAAAAAACCATAACGTTAAAGCCAGAGAGGTGAAATAAATAATAAAAAGTGTTATAATTGCTACAGAAATCCCAAAAAATGAATCCAGGATACCGGCAAAAAAGACAACAAAAAAAATTAAAACGGAACAGATTATCGTAACAATCGTAGCATCTAAAAGTATTTTATTTAGCTTTTTCATGGAACTTCAGTTTAATATAGTTGGTTTTCAGTTGTCATTATTCAGTTTGTATATGAAGGTTCCATTACTGTCGAAAAGAAGAGTCTGACCATTCAGAAAAGTAATGAATCTGTCGATCTTAACTTGTGTAAGAGAATCACTTTGTTCTGAAAATATCTGTTTGTACACATTGGCAAAGCCATGGGGTTTGATCATTAATAAGCCTGCCTTTTTATGATCTTTGAAAGGAAGGTGGCTCAAATGGTCTAAATATACAGAGTCTGTGGCTTCAGTGTCGATCATATTGTAAAAATATCTATCAAGAAAATAGTCATCGAACACCACCGTTCTGTCTATATGGTAAGTTCTATGCCCGCAGAGTACTTCATAAATAACAGCATCTTCAGGAGCTCTTTCATTGATCTTTTTAGCTACATTATATTCAGAGAGAGTTCGGCTGAGGTATTCATCTTTTGATTCATTACCGCTCAAATAGTTATATGTATCCAGTTTATTAAAAAGTTGTAGAGAATATTTTAAATTGAAGAACATGAAAAGTATTACTATCATGGATAGAATGATACTACCGGACCTCAACTTTTTTGCGGATAATAAATTCTTAAAAATATCAAAAGTGTAAGCATTCAGTATAATAAGTAAAGGAAGGCTGTAAATGAAGTATCTGATCCTTAAATGTCCGTGAATCAAAAAGAAAATATATGTGATCAGGAAAACGATGGATAAATATGCTATGATCGATCTGTCTTTCGACTTAGATCTGAATTTTGGGAATAAAAGAGGAATGAACATCAACAGCAGCATAGGATTCAGAACCCCGTCAAAACCTCCTATAAGATCACTGTCACTACCGGAAAAGAACATTCTGAACGGGATAAGTATTATGGATACCGGAGATTCTCCGAAAAGTTTTCTTGTCGCGAACTCGTTAGGCGGAATATTTAAATTACTGTCAAATTTTATTACATCTGGTTTGAATACTGAATTTAAAAGGGGATAAAAAGGATTTCCTACTGCAGCATAGTTACGGATAAGCCATGGTGAAATTACGATCAGTATAATTATTCCATAAAGGGCCATGTGGTTTAATGCTTTCAGGTCTTTTTTTTTGTTCTTTGCATAGATCGATCCGATCATTAAAGTCATTACGACCAACAATATGACACTGCTGTATTTAGTACCTAAAGACAATCCTGAGCTTACTGCCAATATAAAGAAGTATTTTCCGGAGTTGAGATCAGAATCGATCCATTTAATAAAATAAATGATAGATATCGTTGAAAAGAACAGAACTCCCAGATCGACATATGCTTCCGATGCAAGTCTCTGATTGATAGGTATAAGAACAAAGATAACTGAAAATATGAACGCAGTATTTAGACCGAATCTCTTTTTCAGGAAAGTGAACATTATTACACCTGATCCGATAAGCAGGGAAGCATGAAAAATTTTTGGCAACTGGTCCCAATGGAAAAATTTAAGCAGTAACATATATATGTAATCAAGGTTCATCATTGAGACTGTTGAAAGATTATAATCCTGATAAAAAAAGAAATTTTCTCTCATCCATACTTTTGGGAATGCCATATGAACAATTAATGCATCCCTTGAAATAATAGGTGTTAAGGCCAGAAAAACGAACCATGTTAAAATTAGTGTTGCGATCAAGATGTAGATAATTTTAATTTTTTTCATTTCGGGATCTTCTATAATTTTACTTTCAGTTAAGTATAAGGCAAAAAATGCAAATATAAAATAGAAAACAATTTCATAAACGGAATTCTTATAGGTATGCAGTACTTTAAAAATTATAAACTTGTAAAACCGCTATTGCGGGTGTATAATTTTACTGCAGAATTAAATCAGGTTAAAATGAGCACCACTGAAAGAACATATACAAACTATGTAAAATTGTTATTTATTGGAATGATCGTTATCTGGCTGTTTATTAAATCACCTTTCAATCCAGTATACGAAAATTTCAATCCAGCTGAAATGTTTTCAGTTTATTATTTTTTCGGATATTGGTCTATTGTAACTTTATTTTCAACCTGGTTATTATTTTTTATCAACAGGTCGAATTATCATAAATACACTGATTTAATCCTTTTCATATCCGTTTCTGTCTGGTATTTATTCTTCATTCCGTATGGATATGAAACAACAGATACGGGTTTTAGTCTTAGTAAGCAATGGGCTATGTATCATGGACTCTGGAAAGAAAATCTAGATGCTGTTGCAGGTACGAATATAATAGGTGGTCTATGGTTGGCAATGTTCGGAGAACCAATGTTATTATGGGCAAGAGTAGGGTTTGTTTTGGTGCAATCTCTAATTGTTTTTTTTTCTTACAAGATATTACACACTTTTTATAAAAACAGTTTTGTTTTGGTGATAGTGGTATTGATGACTTTTTTAACATCCTATATGCAGTATTATCATACTATAAACTATGATAATCTGCCGGTATTGCTTTCCCTGATCTCAGTTTATTTGGTTCTCGTAGCAAATCTGAATTCAAACGATAAATTGAATTGGAGGATATTCATTTCAGGAATATTCTATACTTTAGCAATTTTTGCCAAGATCACTTTCCTGCCTGTCTTGATCCTACCTCTCATTTTTTTATATCAAAGAGAAGCAGGTAGAAAAAGTGTTGTAGAATATTTCATAGGTATTTTTTCTGGTACAGTGATTATTATTGCTTTGCTTATAATCTCAGGTGGGTTACAAAATTATTATACATTTTTCGAAAAGATCATATCGGAATTTATGATGAACTCAGGAAGAGAATCGACTGATTCTCTGCTTAGAGATCACTCGTTTGTAACTTTGACAAGAAAATACTTATCAGAGCTATTTTCAATTGGTATAGGCTCAATTTTAACAGTACTTTCAATAGTGTTAGCTTCTGTGATTAATCTCAAATTTAAAAAAATACCGGGAGCTAAATATATTATAGCAATTCTTTTAGGAGTTATCCTCTATTTCAGAATATTCAGCTTTGATGGTAACAGGGCGAACCTATATCTTGGAATTTCTTCTTATCTTCTATCACTCACTGTAGTTATCGCAGTATTGATAAGTAGATCGAAAAGGGGAACTTTTCTCTGGCGGATACTGTTTTTCTTCCTTCTTTTTGTTTTTTCATTCCTTGGCAGTGATCTTGGAATAACTACAGCTTATAGAGCAGGTGTAGGGATATTTTCTCTGTCATTCCTTCTATTAGTACTGCTTGAAGAAAGGTTTTTTATGGATCTGAAATTTGACTACCTTGTTTATGCAACTATTGCAGTATTCATAGTATTCTTTTCAGTGAAGGATTACAGACCTTACAGGGATTTATATTTTCATCAGCTGAACGGAAGCTTTTCATCTACAGAGTTACTTGGGATAAGATCAAATCCTAAAAGATGTGAGGTTGTAGATTCTCTCTTGATTTATTTGAAAACGATTGAAGAAATATCTGATAAAAAAGTGTTCTACCCCATGCATAATGCGATATTCTATTATTTGACAGCAACGATTTATCCGGCAAATAACCCATGGGATGTGATAAATGACTTTGAAACACTGCAAAATGATCTGCAGAATAATCCTCCTGATTATATTGTAAAACCGATTCATTCCCAGAGAAATCCTTTTTGGCCTGATTATTCTGAAAGTTGGTTCAACAATAATGTATATGAAGCACGAGCTCAAAAATATTACGATCTGTACGACATGATACTGGCTGAAAATAATTATGTTGTGTGTTTCTCAAATTCTTTTTATTATGTTTACAAGTTGGAACAAGAAAATAATAATTTATCCTGGTAAATTCATGAAATCTTCCTGGAAGAAATATCTTGATATTTTTGTGGTGATTGTGGCATTGATCGCTCTATTATTAACTGCTCCGTTCACATATTTTCAAATTTTCGATGAGCAAATCTTGATCAATCCTAATTTGAAGAATTTCTTATATCTAAAATCACTATACTTTTTTGTAGTAATAATTGTTTCTCTAGTGGTTTATTTCAGGTTTAACAGGAAGAGATTTTTAGAAAGATCTTCATTTTTCATATGGCTGTATTCATTCTTTTACCTTTTGTCAAGAGTGCAATATAGTCTTGATGTAACGGACCAGGGGTATCATTTATCCAAAGCCTGGGCATTAGTTAATGGTGATATTGCAAATAACATTGATATGATATGGCTTACATCATTTATCAGCGGATTGTGGATGAAGATTATTGGACATCCATCAATCTTATGGGCAAGAGTTGGTTATTCAATCGTAGTATCATTGATCATTTACTTCAGTGTAAAAACAGTAATGTTGTATTGTGAGATCAATTTTAGGAAGTTAGTGTTCATTGTTATTACTTCGGTATTTTTTATCAACTTTAATTACTACCTTACTGTGAATTATGATAATTTTCCAACGATGATTCTTATTGGATCACTTTATCTTATTTTGAAGGATTTAAGATTCTCGTCTATAAGTAAAAAACATCTGATCTTAGCAGGGAGTTTTATAGGATTAGCAATATTTGCCAAAATATCAATGATTTTAACATTAATCTTACCCCTAGTCTTATACTATGAAAGCGATCAGCCTAAAAAAAGAAAGTTAAAATCTTTAAAATATATTTATTCAAGTGTTTTATGCGTAATGATTGCAGGCTTTTTATTATTATCCTTATTATCACAATCAACGAATTACTTGAAAACATTCAGTCATGCAGCCCTTGAAAAAAATACTGAGATGAATTTTGAACCTAAAAATGACATTTTTGATGTATTCTTAACAGATAGTATGAGATCAGAACCGATAAGAAAAAATGAACAATACTATAAAAATTCTCCAGATATAAGCGGTGTAGGTTATTTAATGAAAATCTATTCTGAACATTTCTGGAATATTATAAAAGTATCACTTATTATCGGCGTTATTTTGTTGATCTTATATCAAATTACAACTGTGATAAGATCTCCGTGGCTAAAACTTATTTTTATTTTGTTAACATCCTATGTTATGATATTGAATAACATAACTTCAATTCTGATTTATTGTGATTTTATGATAGCCTTGGCATTTGCGGTTATATCATATTCTCTTTTTACTACGAAAAAAATTGATAATCAAAAAAAACTTTTACTAATCGGATCTGTTTTAGTCCTGATATTAAGTTTTGCAGGTTCAAATTTATCATTCAATACATCACTCAGGTCCGGTGGAGCGATGCTTTTCTTTTTGAATGTTATAGTTTTTGAAGGCCGAAGTGAGAAAAATCGATCTAAAAATTTAAGTATCACTAGTTCTCAAGTAAGTATTCTTCTTCTTGCATTCGTTATGATCATATCACTCATGAAGCTAGTAATTCTCGAAGTTCATAGAGATTCTGAAAAAAAATATTTGACAACGATGTTCAAATCAAATAACCTTTTCGGGATTTTCAGTACTTCTCAACGTGTGGAAGCAGTAGATGGATTAGTAAAGTTTTTATCAGGATATGAATTGATAAATAATAAGGCAATTTTTGTAAATCATATACCAATGTTGTATTACATTCTGGATAAGGAATTTGCTCTGAATACTCCTTGGATAGAGATTGAAGATTTTGTAAAATTTTTTGAAATTTCAGAAAATTTTAAAAACGAAAACTTTCCTTCACTAGTTATTATTGCCAAGAAAAGTGGTCGTTCTGAATATTGGCCCACAGTAAAGAAAGGTGATTCAACTGAAATATTTCATCTAAAATGGATTGATTATTTTTCTTATTTTGTAAAGAAAAATGATTATAAATTGAAATACGAAAACGATATGTTTAAGGTTTTTATTCATGGTTAAATTACAAAAAAAGTAATGGGCAAAATGATGGACAATAATATGAATAATATTAAAATTTCGATCGTGACTCCGACTTATAAATGCAGTAACTGTATTGAAGAGCTGTATAAAAGACTGGTAGCTGAAATAGAAAAATTGACGGATTCTTTTGAAATTATTTTTGTAAACGATGGCAGTCCTGACAATGACTGGGAAATAATTGAAAAGACCGTAAAGGAAGATAAACGGGTCAAAGGAATCGACCTTACCAGAAATTTCGGTCAGCATTATGCTATTTCTGCCGGACTTAACCATGCATCAGGTGACTGGATAGTTGTTATGGATTGTGATCTTCAGGATAGACCGGAGGAAATAGAGAACCTGTACAAAAAAGCACATGAGGGATATGATATAGTCTTTGCTAAAAGGGAATTAAGAAAAGACGGATTTTTAAAAAAATTAACTTCAAAGTTGTTCTATAAAACCCTGAGCTATCTTACCGGTGTAAAACAAGACGAAACTGTAGCTAATTTTGGAATATACAGCAGAAAAGCCATTGATTCGGTAAAACAACTAAAAGAGAACCTGAGGTATTTTCCGGTTCTGATCAGATGGGTAGGGTATAATTCCACTTCAATAGCGGTAGAACATAATGCGAACAACACAAGAAGATCATCTTACGACCTGAAAAAACTGCTCCATCTGGCTTTTAACGTAATGATATCAACATCAAATAAACCATTGAAGCTGGTAACAGGTCTGGGAATGATCATATCGTTAACTTCATTTGTTTTTGCGGTATATCTTTTTATAAGGGCACTTTCAGGTGACTATTTAATAGCCGGATGGCCAAGCCTTATAGTTTCAATATGGTTTTTATCAGGGATAATAATTCTAACGTTAGGTGTCCTGGGGCTTTATCTTGGTAAAACTTTTGATGAAGTCAAGAACAAACCGGTCTATATAATCAGGAACCTTGTCAATTTTGATAAATAACTGTTTTTTCTTTCCTCTTGAAAATCTCGCGCAAATATTAAATAAGTTTAATCCTTTTGCCTTAATTGGAATTAATTATTATATTATAAGGTTATAGTGCTCTGTTGTGCTATGGAACTAACTTAATTTGAGGAATAGATTATCCGATGAGTGCAAAAATAAAAGTAACTGAAGAACAAAAAATACTGTTGCAAAAAATTGCAAAAGCCATAGCATCAAAGGGTATGTCCGCTCCAACGATCTTTTTTCTGGAATCAGTTCAACCTCTTAATTTTATCGGAAGTCAGATAATGGCTTATCTGGAACCATTTCTCACTTTTTTTATTCCCAGGGATGCATACAATGACATTCAACAGATACTGGAGCAGAGAAAAGGGATCGATTATTTTCTTTCGATACTTGAGGAAGAGGAATTCAAAAAGCAGAAACATGATAAGCAAGTTAGACAGGATATGAAAAATCTGAAAAAGATGAAGAAAGTTGCTAATCAGGAAAAGAAGATTCTGGACAAAAAATTAAAGGATATGAAGGAGAAAAATTGAAAATATTACCTGTTATACTAATACTGACATTCAGTCTGTTTTCAAATGACTTTTATACGCCTCCAAAAGAGAATAAATTTTCATCCAGAGCTGAAAATTTCATAAATTCAAGTTCAAAAAATGACAAAGTATTCGTTATTTATTTTACAGATAAAGATATTTTTGACCAGGAAAGTTTTAATAATGCTGTCTCCAAAGTTGAAATAAGTGAAAAAGCTTTAAAAAGAAGAGCGAAAACATTCAAAAGAGGAGATAACTTAGTTCTTTTTTCCGATCTACCGGTTTACAAAGGTTACATTGAAAAGCTGGGGCTGAAAAAAATCAGATCAGAGTCAAAATGGTTCAATTTTATTTCTGCAGAGATAAATTCAGATAAAGCTTTGGAAATTTCAAAGCATGAATTTGTGAGATATATTGACATACTTCCACCAAAAGGTAAGATGAAGAGCACTGAATCAGCAGAACCGGTTGAAATACCCAAAGACCCCAGATTTTACGGTGATGCATATGATCAGGTAAATCAGATCAATATACCTGCAGTTCACGATCTGGGATATCATGGCGAAGGTGTAACTTTGTTGATCATAGATACAGGATTTAAGAAGAGTCATGAGGTCTTTGACAGTTTGAACGTAATAGCTGAGCACGATTTTATTTTTGATGATGATAACGTTTCTTTGGATTCCAATGATGTAATTTCTTATCAGGAAACCCACGGAACAGCTTGCTGGTCGATAGCTGCAGGATATAAACCAAACACTTTGGTCGGACCTGCGTACAGATCAGATTTTCTTTTAGCCAAAACAGAAGATTATCTGAATGAAAGTACACTTGAAGAAGACTACATGGTCGAAGCTCTTGAATGGGGAGAAGCTTTAGGTGCAGATGTTGTTTCAAGTTCTCTGGGATACAGTGAATTTGATGATCCTTTGGAAAATTATACTTACGAAGATATGGATGGTGAAACTACGATATGTACTTTGGGTGCAAAAAGAGCTGCTTATCTGGGAGTATTAATCTGTAATTCCATGGGCAATTCAGGTGGAGACGCATGGAAGTATATGACGGCACCTTCAGATGCTGACAGTATTATTTCTGTAGGTGCGGTAGATCTGTCAGGTAACATAGCAGTGTTTTCTTCATTTGGACCGACTTACGACGGTAGAATTAAACCCGAAGTGGTTGCAATGGGAGTTAATAACTATCACGCAGTATATACTTCAACAGCTTCTTATGGAACAGGATCGGGAACTTCATACTCTACACCATTGACAGCAGGAGTGGCATGTTTGGTTTTATCGGCTCATCCTGAATGGACAAATATGCAGGTCAGGGAAGCAATGATGATGACTGCTGACCGTTCAATTAATCCTGATATAGACGGTAGATACGGGTGGGGGCTGATCGATGCACTTGCTGCTGTAAATTACGAGCCGACCGGGATTGAGACTACTGAAAATATTGTAAGTGGAATAAAATTGTATAACTACCCTAATCCATTCAATCCTGTGACGATAATACACTACACTGACCTTGCGAAAAATTCTAAGATAAATGTTTATAATATAGGTGGAAAATTAATTTCAGAATATTCAAATTTATCGGGTTCCGGTAAAATAAAATTCAATGCTGATAATTTACCTGCGGGAGTTTATTTTGGTACTATTTTCAGCGGAGAAATAAGTGAATCAATTAAAATGTTATTATTAAAATAAATTGAGTGAACAGCACTCGGAGGTTTTATGAAAGTGAAGTTATTTATCTGGGCCTTGATACTGATCTGGTTTATTTCGTGCTCAATACCGTCAGATCCATCAGATACGATCACGCTCGAGAACTACAAGATCAATATTGTTTTCGACAGGGAAACATTTGAATTTGATACCTTGAATCTGGAAGTGAAATTGGATCCAATTGCTTTTCCGGAAAGTTTAAAGGTCGCACCGATAAGGGACTCTACCAGTCAGGATTTTAATGATTTTGTGATCGAGGGTGGTGCAAAATCAAAGTATGTTCAGTATGATGCTGGAGCAACCTACAATCCCGGTATGAATGTTCCGGCGATAGCTTACATGGATTCGATAGTGAACATACCGGATAATGCTCAATTCATTTGGGCGAATACAGACAGTATGGTAGTTAGCTTTAGTGTAGAAAATAACTATGATCAGTTGATATTCGATTCGCTTAATATTGTTATATTGCGTAAGGATACTGTTTACTCGGACTTAGGAATGCCTGCATACTTAGACGGGTACAGGGAAATTATTGACACTACTTTTTTTGATTTCCAACCCGGAACTACAAAAATAGATTCTCTTCTGCTTGATCAAGCTTGGATAACCGACGATATGACCTTAAGACTAACAGCTTACAACCAGAGATTAGCTCCGGCAAATAATACAACCGGTTTAGATGCAAATCAAAATCTGTATTTTAATATAAATTTTGACGATTGTACTTTCCATTCCGCATTTGCAAATTTTAATGCTCAGGTTGTAGAAGAGACAGAGAGATATTCAAGAGGAGATATAACAGAATACGGAAATATCAAACTCAGGTCAATAATATTAAAGGATGCCATTCTTTCAGTTGATGCCAGGAATGAAACTGATCTATTTGTTGAGATAGATGGACAAATAGACAACTTTTACGACCTCAGAATGGGCGAAGACTCTTTGGTCAATGTGGATAAGTTCGCGGTAAATCCACGAACAGTAACTGAGGATATCACAGGTCCATATACGATCGACAGCTGTAAATTTACTGTAAATTATGAAGATCAGTCAGCTACTGTTACTCATACATCCTGGGGAAGGGCTTTACCGGGATCACCTGATGACCCGTATGTTATTTTAACCCAAAATGACAGTGTAAGCTTTTATTTTGAGATAGAAAGTAACAATGCAAGTCAGAATTACGTACCATTTTATGAATTTGATGGTTTAGTAGAAAATGAAACCATTGAGATCTCTGAGACAACAAGTGGTTTTGCAGAAGATATTGATTGGGATGACTGGAACGGAATAACTTTGAACTCGATGAATTTAAACATAGCTGCCAGCTTCGAAAGAGATGATCTTGTGATGCAAAATCTAATTCTTGAAAATTTTAGAATGAGAGGTACAAAAACTGATGGTACTCTACCGACAGACTGGGTATTGCTGGAAGGCTACACACTGACCAATTTTAACAGTGATACTTTGCTGATAACTGAAGATCCTTCAAGTCCGGCACAGTTTGAATCGATAATAAACTATCAGCCTGATGCGATTGAATACAGCGCTAATGCAACAATGACATTTGATGGTAAGCTTATGTATAATGACAAGCTGAATCTGGAACTTCTTGTAAGTACACCTCTTGAGATAACGATCACAGATTCATTGGTAAAAGAGCTGGATGTTCACGAAATGAACCAGCTAGATCTAGGAGAAGGATCTGAAGTTTTAAGCCTTAAAATAAATTCATTCATTAACAATCCGCCAGATGCACTTGATAGAAATGCTGTTATTAAATTCACCGTGAATATAGCAGATTCTGTAGAACTCGATGCTGATTCAGTTCAAGTTCTGGCAGGGGATAATGTAAGAAATGTATTCAGTATGTACATTACCGCAAATCCTGATGATTTTCCTAACGGCTATATGCTAAATGATCTCATTGATAATCAGGGACTTGACATAGACGAGGATGGAATTTCTTTACCACCGGATGTTATAGAAATGATGATGGACAGAGATACATATATGCAGGAAATAATCACTATAAAACCTGAAATTCCGGGTGGAGAAGTATACTTGAACGACACAGGTTTTATTGAGGTACAGACAAAATTAAGCGGCGAGTTTAAAATAAGTACAGGAGATGGTGAATAATATGAAGAAAAAATTATTTATTATTTTAAGCCTGATAGTGCTTATTAGTCTTAACGCAGGTGTAAATAATCCAACTGCAATGGGTTCTTCATGGAGTAACGGACTTCTTTTAAGAGGAGTTGATGCCGTCAGATATAACCCTGCAAATCTTGGTTTCACGGACAACTATAAAGGATCTATAAACTTTTTCCCGATAAGTTTTTCTGCGGATAATTCATTTTCTAAAAATATTTATGATGATTATATCGCTGAAGGTGGGGATAATTCATGGTCGGAAAGTGATATCGATGATATGCTCGATGAGCTTAATGATAAGTGGAGATTAAGGAATAATATCAATATAGA
>JAFGVM010000025.1 GCA_016937995.1 Candidatus Delongbacteria bacterium | reverse complement strand
TAGAGATACTCCATTCTCACAGTCAGTAAAAGATGAACTTGTAACATTCACATTTGAAGCTGATGCATTTAAACCACAAACTGCATTGCTGATATTTGTATTTGATAAAATGACACTACTACCAACTTCAGCGATAATACCTTGCCAATTTCCAGAACCGTCAACATAAGAAAATGTAGTTCCGTCGGCTTCGAGCTTTCCTTTATTCATCACAATTATCTCTGCACCTTCTGCTAGTTCTATTATCGCTCCATCATTGACAATTAATTCAGTACCGTTACCTATAACAAGTTTTGAATTTTTTGCTAGTTTTAATGTAGAATTTGGCAGTATTGCTAGGTTACTAAGTTGTAGATTTAAAGTAGAATTTTCCTGGATAACAATATTTACTCCATCTGCCATTTGAATATCCCCAATAATTTTTGCATTTCCTTCAACCAGAATCTTAGAATCTTCTGCAAAAATTAGTTCCGATTCAAAATCTATAATCAACACTGATTCATCTAACAATATTAATTCTGAATTACTTTCATGGTACAAAGTAGAATTTGCTGCCAGTGTGAAAATACCATTATTGTATAGTAACGAATTCTGACCCACTGTTAAAGAAACATAGCTACTTAATGCCAAATCTGGATTTATAAGATAATTACCCGAAATAGTATTTGATTTCGTAACATTGCCACACAACCCGTTTAGACTTAGTAAATCCTCATTAAAACCAATATCATTAAACGATACTGGAATTTCATGTCTGAGGTCATCACTAATTGGTTTATAATAGTTGTCGTCAGGATTCTCTAATCCTGACCAAGTATCAAAATTATCAGCATATGCAAATGCCTCTTCCATTTGAACAAATCCATCTCCATTACCACCATAGAGTTGATCATCAGGATCGTAATCAAGTGGATGATCATTAAATTCAACTATTCCAATATCTCTGAATGGGAAATTACCTACTGTATAATAGCCTGGGGAATAAGGATGATTACCCGGATAAAAACCTCTTGCAGCGGATGTCCAATAAAATACAAACTCATCATATTCAAAACCTGTAATCCATCCTTCAACCCATGAAAGTTTAGTAGCACTTGTAGCAGTATGAATAACTCTATGTGGATCAGTTATATTATCATTATTGGTTATAAATCCTCCTCCATAACATTGCTCCATTACAACAATAATCTCAGATGCCTTTATTGGGTCTAACATATCATCTAGTTCTGGAGCTGATATTGTTTCGGTACCCCATAATACTATCCGATTCTGAATATCTCCATGATCAGTTACATACACAAATAGTTGATCATCTGGTCCTATTTCATGTGCTAATGATTCAAAAGTATCTCTTATATTTGACTTGAAAGCTGGATAACGAATATCAACTGAATTTGGTCTTACATCGGGACCATCTAAATCTAAAGATCCATAGTTTGAATCAACTGTGCCATTTGTTGAGTGTACATGTATATTGTCAGGTTTGTAACCATAAACCTGTGTGAGAGTACAATAGATAGCGGACGTATCATTCCAGTAACGAATCCTATTCCAATAGTTATTATATCCTCCATTGATGATCACAGCAAATTTGTGATCATCAGGAGCTTTTCCTGTAGGTATAGTCACGTCATAATCTGTCTTAAGTTTATTTTCTCTTGTAAAATTAACTTTAGATATATTTTCAAAGCTACGTGTATTTAGAGGTGGTAATGTCTCATTAATAATTTGGTAATCCCCATTTTCTTTATTGATAAATATATATCTACAAGGGTGTCCCCAATTGGCATAGATATCATCATCAACGAAAAACACCCAATTAAGCTGATAGGGACACGATAATTGTCTGTCAGATATTTCTATATAATCTTGTTTAGTTTTTACATCATTAAAACTAAATACATTTACACTCCCAATTTCTTCTGCTAGTATTTGGTTTAATATCATATTTTTAGCATCTTCTCCTGTTACTCCCGCGTATAGCATAGCCGTAAGGGAACTTACCATCAACACTAATAACATTACTTTTGCTTTGTTTAATCCCATTTCAACCTCCAATTTATTTTTATTCGTCACGTGTGTCTAAGAGTAATATTTTCATTTTCATTTTCATTTCCGGAACATTTTAAATTCTGCTTTTCAATAGATCTGTTATCTTAGATACAACATCTTTTTCGTTTTCATAACCTTCCCATCAATCTTCAGTTGATAATAATAGATTCCCGAATTTAAATTATTAGCATCAAACATCACTGAATGATTTCCCTTTCCCATTTTTTCATTTACCAAACTTCGAACAAATTGTCCATTTGGATTAAAGATGTTTATTTCAATTTTAGAAACACTCTTAAGTTGATATTGAATATTTGTCTGATTATTAAACGGATTAGGGTAATTTTGAGACAGTTCATAATTGTCCATTATCAATTGTCCATTGTCAATTGATGTTTGAGATTCTTCGACAAAACCACCAAGACTATCTTGAAACAGTATATGTATAGTACCTCTTGACGGTGGTGGATTATAAAAGTCATAATTTAGAGTAATAATATCATTTCTTCCATTGCCATCTAAGTCAGCAACAAAAGATTTATGAGAACAGATACCTGTATAATAGTCAATAGGATCTCGGAAGGTGCCATCTTGGTTGTTAAATAAAATATAAGTATGAAATAATTCATAATCTGAGTTAGGATACGAATAAGACACATTGTAAATTATTTCTGGATAATCATCTTTGTTAAGGTCTGAAATAAACATTTCTGTAAGTGCTTCATCTATCCATTTAGAATATGTTAATTCAAAGTTCCCACTTCCATCATTAGTGTAAATTACCAACTTTTTAGAAGTTCCAGGCATATACCATACAGAACCGATAATATCGTTATCAAGGTCATTGTCAATATCAGCCACTTTTATTGTATTAGCATGAATTGAATCAGGTATTTCATGATACTCTAGTCCAGTATCATAGTTCAACCACGAATCCAGTTGTCCCCCTATAAGTATATCCTCCCTTCCATCATTATTCAAATCACCAATTTCCAAATCTTGAGGTGGATAATCTAAATTGTAATAGACTGGAGAGGTAAATATTCCATCACCGTCATTTTTAATATATCCCCAAAAAAAATATGGATTACTACAAAAAGTAACATCTATATTGCTGTCATCATCTATATCACATAATTTAAAATTACTTGCACCATTGTCTAAAAAATAATGACTTTCATGTAGATTATTGTAAAAATCAAATAGAATACCTATGCCAACATTTTCAACATCATCATAATATTCAGTTATAATGTCGTAGTTATTGTCTTTGTCTAAGTCTAACAGATGTAAGGAACCATGGCTACCCCCAAAATAAAAAGAATCTATAACAGAAAATATACCCTTACCATTATTAGATAAAGTTGTTATTCCTGACCAATCATTACTATAATGATGTCCAATCACAATATCTAGATCACCATCAAAATCAATATCTGCGACATCTACAGATGCTGGCTTCATAGGCACAATATATTCATCAGAGTAGCAAGCACTAATAATAATTAGAATTATACACATTTTCTTGAAAATTTTCAATGTTAACCTCAATTATAATATTATTCTATCTAACTTCGATAATTTAGAATTTTCTATATGTTTGGGGAGTATAATTTTTTACATTCCCTACATTAATCTTTTACTTTCAGCTATCATCAACGACTTATTAAGTCTTCACATTCACTTCATCAATATTTACATCTTAAAAAAAATAGAGTAACCCTAATTGCATCATTACATATATAAAGAAAAAAAAATCAAATAGCAAGAAAATAATTAATTACTTTTTGAATTAAAGTAATAATTGCAACATCAGTTTATTGATTGAAGATCGAAGAATTAAATTAACTACTAAACAATTACTTTACTTTAAATGCAGATAATTGTAAATTGACACATAGGGATTGAAGAGCAAACTATTAAGAAAAAGAAAAATAAACAAGGGCTAACATTGGCAAAATATCGATGGGGTACTTGGTGAATTCATATCGCTATTTACCCCACTGCTTTTTTCCATGACCGTTGTGCATACTTCCACAACATTGGCAAAAAAGCACTGACTTTATCATCTATGGGTCCGAATGCTTTAACATTCCATTTCCACATATTACATTTCATTGATTTTCCCTCCTAATAATCTTGCCTTTACACTATTAAAAATATATATTGAACTTAGGTAAAATAAGCAGTTGATCAAACTTAATTCAAGAAGTAAGAAGTTGAATGTGGTTGTTCTATCTTTGGGAAGTAATATCGGGAACAGGCAGGAAAATCTAAGAAAAGCAATAATAGGTTTAAATTCTGCAGGTCTTGAAATATTAAAGATATCATCTATCTATGAAACAGAACCGGTCGGTTTTAAAGATCAGGATAATTTCTACAACATTATTCTAACAACAGAATATTCCAAAGAACCTTATAAGCTACTATCAGAGATACATAAAATAGAAACAGAACTGGGAAGAGTGAGAGAATTTAAAAATTCTCCTCGAACTATCGACATAGATATCGTAACTTTCAACGATCAAAAGATAGACAATGAAAGTTTAATTATTCCACATAAGGAATATATGAACAGAAAATTCGTACTTATCCCTTTAGCAGAGATAGAACCGGACTTCATGTTCAGGGATAACAGAACTGTAAGAGAGACACTGGACGAGTGCAAAGATAACACTTTAGTAAAGAAATTATTCAGGCTTGACGATGAAATTTAATTTAGACCAGATATATATAGCAGTAGAAGGTGTACCCGGAAGCGGAAAGAATCTGCTGGCAAAAAAATTATCAAAATGGTTGAATGCAAAATTGATAGAGGATGTGTATTATTCAAATTCATTTTTGAAAGATTTTTACCATGATCCTGAAACCCAGGCCTTACCGTTACAATTATTCTACCTGACCAGAAGATACCAACAGCAGATGGACCTACCTTACGGTGACCTTTTCCAGCAGAATCTTGTTACAAATTATATCTTCAACAAAGACCAGATCTATGCTTCATACAATCTGGACGACAGAAATTTATCATTATATAACCAGATATTAAAAGTAATGAACCCAAAGATAAAATTACCTGATCTGGTAATATATCTTCACTCACCTCATGCAAACTTGCTTTATAAGAACATAAAAAAGAGAAACCGTGCAGTAGAAAAAGATGTAAATGAGGAATATATTGAAGGTTTGAATAAGGGTTATCATTATTTTTTTGAAAGGTTCAGGGATTGTCCATTGCTTATCATTAATATTGAAGGACTGAACCTTGAGAACAATGAGCACATCAGCACTATCTTTAAAGAGATAGAAGAAGGTGTTGATGAAAGTAAATATTTAAAGATCTAAAAAAAGGGTAAATAATTTATGAACATATTTTGGGTATTTATGTTTCTATTGATAATATACATAACTTTCAATATTGGAAAAATGGTTGGAAGAGCTGAATCATTTTTCAAAAAACCGGAACCAAAAGAAAAATCAAAGAAAAACAGTACGACCGGGATCGAAGAAGCGGATTATGAAGAGGTTAAGTGAGGTGAATAATGAATTATAAAGAATTGGTTTTTGCATTCAACCGTATAGGAATAGCTTTAAGTTCTGAGACCAAAATGAATAAGCTCTTCAATTTAATTGTTGATGAGATCATAGAATTTGCTGACTGTGATGCATGTTCTTTATACATTAAGAACCTTGATAAGCACGAACTTATTTTTGAAGCCACCAAGACAGTCTCACTTTTAAAAAAAGATGAATCAAGTGTATTTAAATCATTTTCTGTTCCACTGACAAGAAAATCAATTTCAGGATATACAGCAATAACCGGAGAAACAGTAAATATCTGTGATTGTTATAAGATCGGAGAAGATAAGGAGTATGATTTTGACAAATCTTACGACAAAAAGACAGGTTACAGAACAGTTTCAATGCTCTCAGTACCTATGAGATCTACTGACGGTGATATTCTAGGAGTTATCCAGCTAATAAATAAAATTGATAAAAATGGAAATATTGTTCCTTTCTCTGCTGAATTTGAACAGATAATATTATCATTGGCAAGTCAGGCTGCAGTGGCTTTATCAAATGTAAGATTGCTTGAAGCCAATAAAAATTTATATAAAGCTTTGGTAAAATCATTTTCACAGGCAATTGAAGAAAGAAGTCCTCATACTGCCGGTCACTCTAAAAGAGTTGCCTTTATATCTGAAATGATCGCTAAACACATCAACAACAAAACAGAAGGTGTATATTCCAATATCTTTTTCACCTATGAAAAGCTGGAAGAATTAAAGTATGCAGCTTTATTACATGATGTGGGAAAAGTTGCTGTACCTGAGAATGTACTGGAAAAACAGAATAAGCTTTCTGATGACGAAATGGAAGTGATAACGAACAGATTTGAGACAATAAAATTCTCAATAACCCTCAATATGTCTGACATGGATGAAATAAAGAAAGCTATCGACGGTGTTGACAATGAGTTGAATTTTATAATATCCAAGAATTTACCTGGATTTATAAGTGATGAGGACAAGATCAAAGTAAAAGAGATAGGTGCTAAATTTTACACTGAATTTGATGGAACCCAACACAGTTATCTCACTGAAAAAGAAATTTTTATGTTAACAGATTTTGTCAAAGGTAATTTCTCTCCTGATGAATGGGAAAAAATGAAAAAACATGTTTCAAGTACACTTGACATATTGAAAGAAGTACCATTTACTGAGGAATTGAAAGATATCCCTAAAATAGCCGGGGCACATCATGAAATGCTGGATGGAAGCGGATATCCATACCACCTCGGACATGAGAATATTATGCTTCAGTCAAGAATTCTTGCTGTAGCAGATGTTTTTGAAGCACTTACTGCAGCTGACAGACCCTATAAAAAAGCAGTTCCTTTGGACAGGTCTATAAAAATACTCGAATTTATGGCTAAAGATGGTGAACTTGACAAAGATATCGTGCAAATGTTCCTTGATGATAAACTTTATGAAATTTATTTAGATGCCCGTGATAATGACAGGATCATTGTATAATGAATAAATTTCTAACTTTGAATTTCATACTTCTTATTTTTATCAGCTGTACATCAAGTATGATCAACCAGGGAAAAAGATCATGGTCAAAAAAACCTATGTTCGCCTCAGTCATGATTGATGATGTACAATATACTTTAACCTCAGAAAACAACCAGTATTCCATTGACGGACCAACGTCCTTTTTATTAACATTAAAGAACTTAACCGAATCTAAAAAAGATTTTGAAACAACAGACGACAAATTTTTGATCTGCACGATACTGGCTGAGCACAAAAATAGAACGAAACTGATAATTAATTCCAGTGATGTTATAAAAAACAGGTCTTTCAGCCTTCTACCCTTAGAGGAAAGAAGTTTTGACTTTTCTATAATGCTGGATAAAGAAATCATTTTAAAGAATGAATATTTATATACTCAGATGAACTTGTATTTTCTAAAAAAACAATTCCGTCGTAACTCATTGACATTATACCTGGAAAGGAAGTAATAGTTTGAATCTTCGTAATATATTTTACAGAACTGTGATAAAGATATTCAACGGCCGAATGATGTTCGAGTCTTTGTATCCTGAGTTGATGAATGATCTGGATGAGAGGGATAAAAGACAGCTGATAAACCTGGTAAATCAGTTCTTTAGAAATTTTCCTATCGTTGAAAATATCCTGATAACTAAGATCGATAAAAATATTGATAAGCAGAAATTTAATGTTTCTATGCTTCTTCTTTGTGCAGGTGTGGAGTATTTTTATCTTAACAGTTCAAAAGATTACGCGGTAGTAAATGATTACGTTAATATTGCTAAGAAAGAGCTTGGAATTCATAGGTCAAAGTATATCAATGCTATCCTGAGAAAAATGACGGCAACTGAAATAAGTTTGGATGAATTAAATTCTTATAATAATATATTACTTTCTCATCCTGAATGGATAAGAAATAAGATATTCAGCTATTATTCAAAAGAAACAGCTGAAAATATCATCAGATTCAATCAGAGTATACCCAGCCTTTATATCAGAGTAAATAATTTTAAAACTTCTGCAACAGACCTTACAGTGGAACTTGAGAAAGAAAATATCTATGTGAAAAAGGTCGATCATTTTTCTGATTTCCTGATGATAACTGAAGGTAATCCGATCCATTCCAGATCTTTTGAAGAAGGTTTGTTCTACATCCAGGACCCTTCGCACTCTTTGCCGGTTCTAGTTTTACAACCAAAGAAAAATGAAAAGGTACTTGATCTTTGTTCCGCTCCTGGAGGGAAATCCACCTATATACAGGAATTAACAAATAACAAGACAAAGCTTTACTTAAATGATATTTCCCAAAAGAAAAAACTGTTGATCAAAAATAATTTTTTAAGATTAGGTCTGGATTATTTTAAACTTACTTTTCAGGAAGCGGAAAAATTCCAGTCATTTGATGAATTCGATAGAATACTGATAGATGCACCATGCTCAGGGAGCGGAAATTTCAGAAGACATCCTGAAAGCAGATGGAATAAGGACGAGGAGCAGTTAGAGTTACTAAAAAAACTGCAGCTTGATATTTTAAAAAGAGCTTCAAAATATGTAAAGACCGGTGGAATAATAGTATATTCGACATGTTCTATCTTTGACGATGAGAACGGTAAGATAATTGAGCAGTTTTTAGAATTCGACCCGGACTTTATCTTAGAAAATGTAGATAATTTAGATGCATTTAAGATCTCGGAAGGAATGTATTCTGTTAATCCGGGAGTTCATCATTTTGAAGGATCATTCGCTGCCAGATTAAAAAGAATTAAATAAAAAAAGGAGTGATTTAAGATCACTCCTTTTTTTTTAAGCCATGTCAAGGTTTTCAAGATCAAGACCTTCAAGTATCTTTTTAAGATCGATCAGTTCAGCTTTAGTAAGAGTAATACCTTTTCTCATTTTTTCGTTCGAACCGTCCCAGTCTCTTATATCAGCTTTAGCTTTTCTGTCATTCCAGCTTATAAGATTTACTTTCTTGCTCCATCCGTTGATCTCTCCACCCAGAACACCAAGATTTTTCTTGATCTCATATTTTAGTTCAGCCATTTTGCACCCTCTAATTTAAGTTTTATCTGTTAATTTTTATGTTCTTTTCTTCTTTATATCCAGTCTGAACATAGATGCTTCTCCAAGTTCCTCTTCTATTCTAAGAAGCTGATTGTACTTTGCTATTCTGTCGGTCCTGCACAAAGAACCTGTTTTTATTTGACCGGAATTGACAGCGACTGCAAGATCAGCAATATAAGTATCTTCTGTTTCACCTGATCTATGTGAGATCACGCAGGTATATCCTGCCTTATATGCTGTCTCTATAACATCCAGAGTCTCGGTCACTGTTCCTATTTGATTTAACTTTATCAAGATGGAATTTGCAATATTTTTTTCAATTCCCTGCTTTAATCTACTGATATTGGTAACGAACAGGTCATCTCCTACGATCTGGATCTCTTTTCCGAGTTTGTCTGTCATGATCTTCCATCCATGCCAGTCATCTTCAGCCATTCCATCCTCTATTGAAAAGATCGGATATTTTTTTACCAGTTTTGCATAATATTCGACCATTTGTAGAGATGTCAGCTTTTTCTTCTCAGATGCTAAATTATATTTTTTTAATTTTTTATCATAAAACTCACTCGATGCAGGGTCGAGGGCTATCATTACTTCTTCTCCGGGTTTATATCCTGCTTTTTCAATAGCTTCAACAATAAGTTGTAATGCCTCTTCGTTGGATTTAAGATTTGGTGCGAAACCGCCTTCATCTCCAACAGCTGTACTGTAACCTTTCTTTTTAAGGATCGATTTTAAAGTATGGAATATCTCAGCACCCATTCTCAATGATTCAGAAAAAGTTTCAGCTCCGTAAGGCATGATCATAAATTCCTGCAGATCCACGTTATTATCTGCATGAGAACCGCCGTTAATGATGTTCATCATCGGCACAGGTATCCTTTTAGCGTTGACTCCTCCTAGATATTGATAAAGAGTCATACCTCTTGATTCTGCTGCAGCTCTGGAAAGTGCCATGGAAACACCAAGTATAGCATTGGCTCCCAGTTTTGTTTTGTTTGGAGTTCCGTCCAGATCTATCATCATTTTATCTATCAGGGTCTGCTCAGTCGCATAATATCCTATTATTTCCGGAGCGATTATTTCATTAACATTTCTTACAGCCTTAAGGACTCCCTTCCCTAAATACCTCTTTGCATCTCCATCCCGTAATTCACAGGCTTCATGAACACCTGTTGAAGCACCTGAAGGAACAATTGCTTTTCCTTTGGAACCATCCGCTAAAAATACTTCAACTTCCAAAGTTGGATTGCCTCTTGAATCCAATAGTTCTCTTGCAAATATATCAATTATCTCGGGCATGATTTGCTCCTTTTATATTTATTTCTTAGTATCTTTTTCGTCTTTATCATTTGTAAATTCAATAGAACTCCTTACCCAGGGAACATAGCCTGCAACAGAAGTATCCACTAATACTTTTCCTTTAAGGTTATTCTCCTCTGCACCTTTACCTTTGATATCTATCTTTGTTCTACCTTTATAATAGTCGTCTGATTTTGAAGTCAAATTTGTAACATCCTGTGATTTAGCAGACCTGTAAACACTGTATATTGTTTGTCGGTAATATTCAACCGCATTTTCAATTTTATTATTTATGAAATTATACTTTATCTGATGAGTTATCATTGAAGGTGCAGCAATATCCGCAAAAGCTCCGGCATATATCAATATTATCATTGCAAATAAAACATATCCTTTGATCAATCCTGCTATGAATCCCATAAACCTGTCAGAACCGGTATCTTCATATTTTGGTACTTTTGTAATAAGATTCAACAAATATCCCACAATTATAAACACAATAATCAATCCTAATACTGCAGCAATTATTGCAGCCGCCATCTCAGGAACAAATGAAACTAGATGTCCTTTCGCAAAATTAGCAAATACCGGTAAAAACAATAGAGTAAATATTACCTTTTCGAGCGGAAATTTATAATTTACAACTCCTTTTCCTTTTCCTACCATTGCTAGAAAAAACATTACAACGAGTATCACTATCGACATTATACTCACTTTTCCACCTCCATATTATTTATCCCGATCTAAACATGATAACGAAAACATATTTTAATCGAGTTTGCGGATAAGATTTTCTATTAATTTCCTCTTAACTCTAGCAGAATGAATCACTCTGGGTAGGTTAATTATAAGAATAGAAAGTGTTTTATTCAACTCTGAAATTCTAATTTTTTTAATTTTATTATAACCCACTAATAATGTAATCAAATTATAAGCTTCCATAAAGCTTTTAAATGATAATAATTCCGCACTCATAATTCTTTTTGTTTTTATGTATATGTCATTTAATTCATTATTTGTCAAAGAATTTAATTTTGTTTCCTCTGATAATAGCTTAAGAAAATTGTAATGATTTTCTACAATTTTATTCTCGGTAAGGGTCAAAGAATCCTTGTTCATTATTATTATAAGATCATCAAGACTACTTCCGAACCCGAAATATTTTTTATTTGAATAGCTGTTCTGGGATAAATAAGAAATGATCTCAGGGAATTTGTTCTTTACTCTTAATCCTGCTAAAGTTAGAACAGAAAAACATTTCATTCCTGTTCCGAAATATTCAATAGAGGATGTTAAAAATCGTTTTTTTTCATCCACAGCAAAGTATTTTATATCAAATAGTTTAAGAAATTTTTTTAGATTCGAATAAGCTTTTTTTATCATACCTCCCTGACCATAAGAGTAAAAAGTCAGATGATCCATGTAATTAAGCAATAAAAAGACCTGGCCGTTATCGTAGGTATATATCGTTAATTTTTTTAACTCTGATATTCTCAAATTTGGCAATATCCTGACTTTTTGCATCATTACCAGCTCATTTATCGAAAGCTGTTCAAGATCTATCTTTTTAACGGTTCCATCCGATATTTTTTCAGAAAGAATGTCATCAGTGAGTTTTACGGAATCACTGTTATTGAACTGTTTCTTTCCGGCAGGAAAATTACGATCTTTATAGTTCCTGACACATTTAATAGAAGAATATAAAGCTACTGAATTATCAGTCCCTTTCATCCAGTAAGGTATAAATTTTTCATTGATTTCCATTTTTACCCGTTCTTAACTTTTTGTTCCTTTTTTGATCTTATTGATAATATCACTTGCATTATATGAGCTTCTGGTAAAAGGTGAGCTGTATACATTTTTAATTCCTGCTTTTAACGCTGTTTCTCTGAACTTTTGGAACCATTCTTCCGACCTGTATTCCTGGACTTTATAATTATTTTTTGACGGTCTAAGATATTGACCACAGGTAAAGATATCAACCTCTGAAGAAGCTACATCATCTAATAACCTTTTCAATTGTTCCTCGGTTTCACCCAAACCCACCATTATCCCTGATTTAGTCAATATGGTTCTGTCGTCTCTTTTGATACCTTTTAAAAATTCCAAAGATCTGCTGTATATGGCCTGTGGTCTGATAATGTCATACAAATCAGGAACTGTCTCCAGGTTATGATTATAAATGTCCGGTTTGACATTTGATATTCTTTTTCTATCTTTTTCATTACCCCCAAAATCAGGAGTAAGTACTTCAATTGTAGCGTTTGTCAAATTACGAATTGAATTTATGACATTAACAAATTGTTCTGAACCTCCATCTGTAAGATCATCTCTTGTTACAGACGTAATTACAACATGGCTTAATTCCAGCTCCATGGTCATCCGTGCAATATTCTCAGGCTCATCCGGATCTATCCGGCTTGGATCAGCATTCGCAATACTGCAAAAAGCACAATTTCTTGTACAATTTTTACCAAGTATCATAAATGTAGCAGTCTTTTTTTCTCCGAAACATTCAGACAGATTGGGGCATCTTGCCTCTTCACATACAGTATATAATTTTCTGGATTTTAAGTCTTTTTTTAATTTTAATACTGAAGAATCATGCTTAAAATCAATTTTTATCCAGTCAGGTAATCTTTCTCTTTTCAGTTCAGGTCTCCATTGATTATCTTACTTATTATATCTGACAGTTCATAGATAGTATACGGTTTTTGTATAAAATCTTTTACACCCAAACTCAGTACTTCTTCAACCCTGTCGTCTTTTGTGAATCCTGACGCTAACAATACTTTAACATCCGGATTTATTTTTTTTAGTTCAATATACGTATCTTTCCCGTTCATTTTAGGCATTACCATGTCAAGCATTACGGCGGTAATGTTTGCAAACTCCTGTTTATAGACTTCTAAACCTTCAACTCCGTCTTTTGCTGTCAAAACTTCATATCCACATTGTGTCAGCATTGAATTTGCGAGTTCTCTTAAAACCAGTTCATCATCAATTACCAATATTTTTCCTTCTCCTCTCTTTAAAACAGGATCTTTCTCTGTATTAATAACTTTAGCATCAAAACTGTACTTTGGGAAATAAATACTGAAAACAGATCCTATATTAGGTACTGATTCAACATCAATAAAACCATTGAACTGCGTTACAATATTGTATACCATTGTCAATCCCAGACCGGTACCTGAATCCAGTTCTTTAGTTGAAAAGAAAGGCTCATAGATCTGTTTAATGATATCTCTGGTCATTCCAACACCTGTATCATGTACCATTAACTTAATATATTCTTTTTTTAAGTCATCATTTAAAAATTTTCTTATTTCAGAAGGATCAGCACTTTCAACTATCTCAAAGGTTAATATACCTCCCTGTTTTTCATCCGAGTCTCTCATTATTGTCATCGCATGGGCGGAATTGATACTTAAATTCAACAGCAGCTGTTCTATCTGAGTAAAATCCGCATTTATCAAAGTATTATTTTCCGTACCGATCTTTTTTATCTCAATACGCTTATCAAAACTGTTCAAACAAATTTTTTCTACATGCTTAACTACATCTGAGAGATTAACAGCTTCAAGATGTGTGTTTTGTTTCTTTGACAGTGTAAGCAATCTTTGTACTATCTCACCTGCTCGTTTGCCCGATTCTTCCATTATTTCCAGATATTCTTTCAACAGAGATTTCGGTATATCCTCATCTTTATCCATCTTGAACGTGAGTATTGAGATCACTCCGACTATTCCGCTTAAAATATTATTGAAATCATGTGCAATACCACCAGCCAAAGTACCTATTGTCTCCATTTTTTGAGCCTGAAGAAGTTGTTCTTCCTTATTTTTCATCTCTGTAATATCATCTATCCTGATTACATTCCCCTGAACTCCGTTCGCTATCAATGGAAATATATGAATATTGAGATTTCTTTTTTCTCCATTCCATACTGATTCTTTATAGAACTCTCTTTGGCGTTTTTCATCATGTACAGAATTTAGAACTTCTGTTTCAATTCCTAGATCCGGAACTAAATTCCAAATAACCTTGCCTTTAGCATCATTCTTCAAAACACCTGTAAAATCCTCAGCAGCATGATTCCATTGAGTTACTCTCCCGTTCTTATCAAGTGCCATCAGAGATGAAGGCATTGATTCGATAATATTCAATAAGTAATTTTGAAGGTACTTAACTTTTGAAAAACTCTGTCCAAGTGTTGAAGCCATACTGTTATAAGCTTCAGATAATAGAAATATTTCATCAGAAGTTTTTACAATGATCTTCTCAATTGGCTTTTCTTTTTCGATTTGATCTGATATCTCATTTATACTTGATAATAGCTTTGAAATCGGTTTGAAGAGGGTTTTATGAATAAATACAAGACTTACGAGAATAAAAAATAACAATCCGAAAAAAAAGATATAGAGGTATTTTTTAATATTGTCTAGATATGATGGATTATTCTCTGCAAGTATTACTCCAGTGTATTTTTCATCTAAAAATGTTAGTGGGAATGATAACAAATAATATTTTTTACCCAGTATCTCGACATTCTCCATTTTTTCTTGCATACTTACATTTTCCAGTTCGATCTCACCTTTATTGTAATTTTGCCCGTATGTATCGAATAATGTAGAATATGTACTGATCATTCTACCATTATTTTCTTTCAACAGAATAAAATCAAGATCCATAATACTGCTTAGGTCATAAAGCATCTGTTCTGAAAGAATTTTGCCTAAAAATATAGTAATGTTACCGGTTTCAACATCATTTATTTCAATGTTGATCTTAGCCTGTGTAATAAATTTTGAATTGTAATAGCTTATTTCAGGTTCAATATTTTTTCTTTTTAATAACTCCTCTGAAATTTGTATGAATTTACCCGACCTGTGAACAATATCTGTATTATTACAGTACACGTAAATGAAATCCAGATTATTTTCAGTTAGAATTTGAGAAAGAGATACCTGTATCAGATAATCATCCTTATCACCTAAGTGGTATTTAATCGAAGAAATAAATTTTGAATCGTTCTGCACTTTCAGTATACTTGCATTGAGTAATTTTATCTCATTTGAAAAATTTGATATAACATAATTCTTTCCCCATCCAAGAGAGGATTCAATATTTTCGCAATATTTATCCTCAATGTGATCATTAATCAACAGAGCAGCTATACCGATAGGTAAAATAATAGCTACAAAAAAAATTAATATCAGCTTGAATAGTAATTTATCTCTGAACAATCTTATCATATTAAAAAACTCAGTCGCTATAATTTATAATCATTTATTTCTGTTATCCTGCTATTTTCATGTATCCTTATGGTCTTGTTTGATTGGATGTATTGCTTAATTATTTCTCTCATCTGTTTTTGAAATACCATTTCAAGTTCTATACCCATATCTGAAAATTCTGAATATTGATCTCCACCGTCAAATATATACTTGGTTAAGGATACTGAATATTTTTTTTCAGGTTGCAATTTCTCACCACCGATAATAACACTTTCTGCAAGTACTCTTTTGTAAATATTTTTGCTAAGATCGAATTTAAACTTTATACCTGATACTTGCAAGAAACTTTTACTCATTTTTAAAGCACAGCTGCTTTCTAGAACCCGTAATAGTTGCTTCCCTGTCATCGATACTTTTACTACCGTTCCTTCATACGGAAGTATGTTATAAAGATCCATTAGAGTGATCGGACCTTTACTAAATCCGTTCCTTACTTTTCCGCTGTTGAGCAGCATAATATCAGTATTCGTATATTCACGAATAATATCACTGATCAGATCACCCAAGTATGACTCTCTGTTAAACAAGTTCCCTTCCAAATGTGATATCTCATCCTCTGAAATTCCTAGAACCTGACCAGCTGTTTCTTTAACAAGCTCATTTAGCTCATGTAATGTCCGGGATAATTCTTTGTCCGGTTCACTGTTATTTGAATTTATCTTGAAAATTTGAGACTCTTCAATTCCTGTTTTCAAGTTATAACTGTAGAGCAGCATTTCATTACCATCTATGTCTGATGAGAGTAATTTAATGGACTTAATCGTATTACAAATGCAGTTAGTATCCATTCTGTCTTTTTCATTTGAAGTACCTATAAGTACGTCAATGTCACTATTCTCTATTATTTCAGAAAATTGATAATTCTTTAAGGATTTATCACCTTCGGCAACACACATAAAATCACCCACTGCTATTATTTTATTGATACCCTTCTTCCTCAGCAACTTGCTATACTTGGCTAAAGATTCTGAAGGATCGAGCAATAATATTTCACTAATATCTTTTTCTAAATTAGCTTTTATAACTTTTAATGAGCTGATACCAATGATAGCAGTTTTATTGTCAGGCATGATATAATAAGGTTTGATAAAATCGAATCTACTGCTGTCCTTTTTCACAATATTTGCAGAAATAAACGGGAATTTAGCTCTTTTTGATAGTGATTCCAATACATCAAAACCAAAATAAAATTCTCTGTGTCCGATGACCATACAGTTAAACCCGATTTCATTCATAAGATCGATAACAGCTTTTCCAGAAGTAAAATAAGTTTCAACTTCCCCGTAAATGAAGTTTGAATTTCCCAATAAAATTACCTCTCCATTTATTTTATCGCTCCTGATCTTTTTTACATTTGAGGATAACAGACTGAACCCACCGAATTTTATATTATTTTTTACCTTTGGAAAAATCTGTCCGTTCATTGAATTAACAGTTAGTAAAGTATACTTTTCTGATCCTGCTTTTGAGCATGAAAGAAAAATAAGTGTGACGATCAATAAAAAAATAAATTTTTTCATAATTTACCTCCAAAAATTATAGGCTAGTATTCCAATTCCTTGAAGTATTTTTTTATTTTAACCTTGTAATCATTCCTGTAATCATCTTTTAAGGACCTGATAAGATTTTCGCGTAATGTGTTCTTGAAGTTCAATTCAAGCTCTCCCGGATCGATCGCGTATTTATCGCTGCCTTTACTTTCTCTTTTATTTGAGTATTTTTCTCTTCTGGTCGATTCAATAGCATCTAATAACTTATTTAGTATCTGCTTCTGTTTGTTCAATACTGATTCATCCAGCTTTCTATTTTTCAATTCATTCGCTACGTCATTCATTGATTTGCCAATACCACCGAGTTTCTTTCCAAGTGCTGAATTCACTGGATCACCGTTACCATTTGGATCAGGATTGGAACCTTTTCCGTTTTTCCCCGAATTTCCCTGTCCCGGCATACCTTGATCTCCAGGTATACTAGGCATCCCGGAATTCCCGGGACTTCCTTCTGAGCCGGGCTTACCATTCTCACCGCTTTGAGGCATACCCATATCGGATTTCATTTTTGATAATAACTCAGATAATTGCATCTGTTGTTGAGCTAATTTATTCATCATTTCCTGCATTTTGGACAATGAACTTTCTCCAGATTTTCCCATCTGCATAGTATTCTGACTATCGGAATTTAAACTTGACTGCATTGCAGCAAGCTCTTCCATTTTTTTCAACATCTCTTCCAATCCTGAAGCAGACTTAGAATTGTTAACATTTTCTTTTGCTTTGGCAAGGAGTACTATCAGCTTATTTACATTACCCATTATATATTTATGACTGTCTGTGGACAGGGAAAAATGTCGATTTTCTAGGATCCTTGAAATAGTTTCAAACTGCTCAAGTATCCTTCCAATATTTGCTATAATAGTATTATCTATAAAAAATGTTTGTTTTGCAATGTTAAATATATTTTTATTTACCTGCTTGAATAGATTTTCAATTTCCGCATTTCTTCTGATCAGTTCTACTGCATGTGTTGAATTATAAGCCAAATGTCTGGAGTAATTCTTAATTTCTTCTATCTCTCCGGAAATGAACAGTAGTTCATCGATTATCTGGTCTAATACATTGCTTATATCATCCTTTTTCTTTTCGACCATCTTGTCTTTTACAGAAGTTAGCATGTTTTTAATTTCAAGAAAGTTATCTCTTAACTTCTCTCCATGATCTCCGGCTTCTTGTTTTTTACCCTGGTTAATACCTTTATTTAATTCTGAAAATTCTTGCGGTATTGTATCAGAATTCACTTTATCTGCCAGTTCTTTTAGATCTTTAACCGGAAATTCGGACTCCATATCTTTCTGAAAAGAGCTTATTTCATTTCTCAATAATTCGAAAGAGCTCTGTATCTTAGATTCATCATGGATTATTTGATCTTTATGGATACTCATTTCTTCTATTTTTTCATTTACAGAGATCTGGTCTTTGATCATTTCTTCAGCTAATTTTATTAACCTGTCTAGCTGATATTCCTGTTTTATCTGTTTTAATATTTCAAGTGTTTTATCTAATCCATTTTTAAATTCTTCCTGCTGTTTTTCAAAATTATTTAACAGTTCATTCATTTCACTTTGATCCAGATCTGTTTTTTGTGAAAGCTCAGATAATTTTTCCAGTTTATCTTTCATATCCTTTGTGAATAATTCACTAACCATAGTCTTTAATTGTTTATATTTTTTCAGTGTTTCTGTGCTCAGAATTGTATTATTATCCAGAAGTTCAATATTCTGCTCTATTTGTTTTTCTATGTCTTTGATATTCTCCATCATTAAATTCTGTTCTTCAGCTATTTTTTTTAATTCTTTTTGATCTTTCCACTCAACAGTATTTTCTTTTCTTAATTTTTGTGTTAACTGTTCAATAGTTTCTCTTATCTTTTCATCTCTTAATTTCTCTTTCTCTATATTTTTACTTTGCTGTTCATAATTATTTGCTGTTTCTTCAAAAAGTTGTTCTAACGATGGCAGTAAAAGAAAAATGTGTCTGGAATCACTGAACTTAGGACCTGATACCATATCATTATCGTAAACCCTCAAGAAAATTTCTACCTTATCCTCAGGTAATAAATTCAAGTCATTTATTGATCTAACTGTATTAACAACACAAACACCATCCGATTTTTGATCATACGTAATTTTTTCATAGCTGAATGTGAAATTATTTTTCAAGTTATCTTCAAAAAACGGTATTTTTCTGTAGTATAGGTATACTGATCTAACAGAAAAATCATCAAATGCTGTCGCAAAAACAGGAAATTTTAAATTTTCATCCAGTTTAAAATTATCTTCAGGAAGTATTAAATTCACTGTTGGATATGTATCATTCAGTATGTTTATACGGTAAATTATAGGGTTAACATTCTCTATCAACAATGAATCAGAAGAGTAGTATAGTTTAAAGTAAAATTCTGTATCAGAAAATAATTTTTGTTCAATAGTAGTATAACCAATTTCGGTATGATTCATTTTTTTTGAAAATACTTTATTTTCTACATTTGCAAAAATTTTCAATGAATCAACTTCAAACGAAGGTTCCAGGAAAAAAGTTATATCACTTCCTTTCATTACCGTGACCGGACCAATAAAATTTTGATATTCTTCACTTTTTAATTTCGTATACGATGGGAAATCAACGACCATCTTAACATTGGTCAATTCAGGTCTTTTTAATACCTGAACGAATCCTGTGTCAGAAGTGGTTTCCTCGGAAGAGAAGAAATAGTAAAAACTTTGTGAAGATCTTTCTCTGAAAGTTGCTGTAGTATCCGAAAGGTATATATTCAGTGAAGTAAAATCTTTTGAATTTAAGGGTCTTTTATGGATCTTAAGCTGATCAGGTAATTTCCCTGAGACTTGACAGGATAATAATAATTCATCCCCCTGTACAATTTTAGTATTCTTTTCAAAGAGGTGTAAAAAATGAGATGATGGGTTTTTGAATTCGGTTTTAAAATTCATCAATCTTGTTATAGAGTTATTAATTGGTTCGATCCTGAAAATCGAAGTTAATGACACTATGATCAGTATCGGAATAAATAAATGCCGGATTATAAAATTCTTATCGAATATTTTCGGTGTTATAACAGAATTATACTTAATCTCATGATATGAGATCGCATTTTCAATAAGGGAGTAATCATTATTCTTATTTTCCTTTCTAAGTTGGAGAAGATCGAACAAAAAAAGATAATTACAATCCGGGAACATACTGTCCAGTTTTATGTATTTTTCTCTATCATTAGAGATCAAGGGAACACTCTTTCTAAAAATTTCTACAAATATAAGCAGAAATTGCAATAACAATAACGCTATTGTGATTATTACTATGATAGTTCTGTATGAACTGTTCATGTTATAGAACAATTCTATTAGAGAAATGACAAAAATTGATAATGTTATTATTAAAAAAGATCTGACAGCTTTATCTACGATATCCTTTGATACTATCAGTAATGAAAGCCGTTTTATTCTTTGTGTAAATATTTTTTCAAATTTCATAAAATTAAGTTGGTTTTACTTCGCTATTGTGAACATTAATTATTGATATTGAAGCTGTTTATCCTTCTTCTTTCTTAATAATATCGTTCATTTTTTTTAATTCCGGATAATTTTTAGAAAGTTTCTCATATTCTCTTACTGCCACTTTATAACATGCGATTGCTCTATAAGTTTCGTTCGTATCATAATAGATATTACCAAGGTTATAGTTCACAACTGCTTTGTAGAACGGGATCTTATAATTTCCGATCATCTGAATAATTCCTGACATTTCACGAATACCATCTTCATGAGCTCCCGCGTATGCTTTTACCTTGTTATAAAAGATCATCAGTTTAAGATTCAGTATCCTGTTTGGCAGCAATGCATCTTTGTTCTGAATAAATAAAGCGTATGCGGTTCCTATTGTGCCCAGAGTATTGTTAAAATCTCCCATCTTATCATAAGTTGAAGCAAGTATGATCTTTAGTGAAATTTTTTCTGTCAGATTTCCTATCTTTTCAATAATTTTCTCTGCACGAACTATTAAATTAACAGCTTTCTTATATTTTTTTTCACCGATAAGTATTAAAGATTCAAGAGTAAAATATTTGACCATAAATCTCTTATTTTCTCTTGAAATTTTATTGCTCAGAAGGTCCAGTATTATTTTTGCATCACTGTATCTGCATTGACGGATATGAATTTTACCTTTATGGATCATGGCATCATACAGTTTCGCATTTCTTTTCAGCAGAGTTCTCAGGTTTATACATTTATTGATATTCTCCAGTGCTTCTTCCAGATTACCGATTTGATAATTGACCATTGAACGGTAAAAGTATATATCTCCTGAAAGATCTACAATGTTTATATCTTCAGGTTTTTCAACACCGCAGTTTATAAGTGATAAAGCATCATTATATTGCAGAGATTCGATCTTGAAATCTGCCAATTTATGAGAAGATTTGACCTCATGAACTATATTGTTCTGCTCTTTGGCTAAAATATTACAATCGTTATAGGAATTCAGAGATTTGTCATACTCATTTATTTGTTTGTATAAATCTCCAAGAGTGTAGTAGGTCTCAAGTATAAGGTCAATTTCATTATATCTTTTGAAAATCTCCAGGATCTCTTTTATCTGATCAAGTAATAGTTTCGTTTCGCCTTGAATTATTTTTATCTTTGATATCTTGAGCATCACTTTCGATTTCAGCAGTTCACGTTTTGCTGACTTATGAAGTTTATATGCTTTATTGTAATACCTTAATGCTTTACCCAGGCTTCCATCATTTTTATGATAATCACCAAGCCAGGTTAAATAGGAAGCTTTTATTTCTTTAGGGATTCTTCCTTTAAGCTTTACATCACTTAAGGAAGATCTTGTTTTCTCAAGCAGATCATACCTTCCTGCTTTAAATGAAGAGTCAAATTTAATAAGATCAATATTCAATTTATTTACAGCTGTAAGAATATGGTCTTCACCTTCAAATTTATTTATCATATCCAGAACATTGGAATAATTTCCGATTATTGATAGATTCTGGATCATCGATATGAAAATATTGATCTTGTTCTTCGGGTCAGTTTCAATTGCAAGAAGCCTCTTCAGGTTGGTTACTGCAAACTCCAGGTTGTTCTCTTCAGAAGATTTGTTTATAGCCAGTTTAAGCATTTCAATAGCTTTGTCCTTTTGTGGACTTCTGTAATAGTAATCAGTAAGGGCATAAATAGTTTCATTGCTTATACCGTACTCTTTTTCCAAAATTTCTGCCGTTCTGTTGTTCCATCTTGCGTATTGGTCTTTAGGGAAATCCTTTACAACAGAATTTAGAAATAATTTTCTGGTTATATAGTACCTAAAACCATCATGATATTTTATTTTCTCTATTACTTCACTGTCTGATAATTTATGAAGAAATTTTATCATGATCTTCTTATCGACCATTGATACTTTTGAAACAATATCCATGTATTTATAAGGGGTAGGTCTTCCCAATACCATGAGCTCCTTAATTATTGCCTGCTCAATATTTGAGAATTTTTTAAAATTTTTGTAAGTTATATCTCTTAGACCAATGTTTAATTCTGTCATGAAAGCCGGGTTTATTACCCATTTTGATTTATACCTTGATAGGTAATTTTCCGAGAACAAATATATAAATAACTCGTTAATGTAAAAAGGAACACCTCCTGTAAAACGATGCACAAAACTGAGAAGTTCTTCAGGAAATTTATTATAACCCCTGGAAAGAAGTAGATTTTGAATATATTCTCTAGTCTCATCCGCTTTTAGAGGATCTATACTTAATTGGTGAATATTGGGCTTTAACCGTTTTATTGTAATTTTGTGGTATGATTTCAAATTCTCTGTCTGAACAGTTGTCACTATCATAAAGGACATTTCATGCTCAGGATATTTTCTCATTATCCTGGTCAAGTTCTCGAAAAGATTAATGGATGAAGAATTTGCATTCCCGAAGTCCTTTACTTCGAGAACAAATTTATATTGCTTAGAAAGTTCCGCAAAGAATTCTGTTATAGCATCAATTTCTCTTATCTTCTGTATTCTTGCTTGAGAAGAGTCGTCGAAGTCCTCAATACCTTTCTTATTTTCAAAAATAAATGAAAGATCCGGATAATCTTCTTTTTTCAATTCATAGACTCTGAACATCTCAGCTATAATGATCTCGAAAGCCTGATATTTAGTTTCATCTCCTCTTACAAAATTGGCATTAAAATAATCTATATTCTCATTCAATTGAATTAAATATTTATACTCTCTGAGAATTGAGGATTTACCATTACCATATCTTCCGATCAGAAATATTGGCTTATTGTCAAAAAATACCTGCTCCTGAAATACTTTCGCAGAGTTAGACATTAAGAGCTTAAGTTCACTTTTTCTACCGATTAGCTTTCCGGAAGAAATATATGATCTAATTCCCTGACCGGTGAACAAAAATAGAACTGATGATCTTTTTCTTGGATCATCAACAAGATCAAGAATTATCTCATCAGCATTGTCATACCTGTTTTTTGGATCAGGTTCCATCAATTTATTAATAACCCTGACCAACTTATCCGGTGTGTCTGGTTTTAACTTTTTTATAGGTGTGAAATTCCCACGTATTGCATTCCCTATGATTTCCTGCTTATCCTTTCCACTGAAAGGTAACTTTCCAGATATACTATAGTAAAAAGTCACTCCAAGTGAAAAGAAATCTATTTGGTGGGTCACATCTTTTTTAAGTATAAGTTCAGGTGCAATGAACTGCATCGTACCTCTAACTTCTGTAGTATTTTTTGACCCGGCAAAACCAAAATCCATTAACTTTAATCTTCCGTAATCATCAATAAAAATATTATCCGGTTTTATATCGTAATGGATAATTTCTTTTGAATGAATATATGACAGGGCTCGGGATGACTGAATAAGATTATTTTCCACTTTTTCCCAGGAAAAACTCTCTTTAAGCGATTTATTGAGCGATTTTCCTTTAATATGCTCCATTGTAAAAAATAACTCATCGGTATCTTTGTCTATATCAAAATTATGAACTTTAACCAGATTCGGATGGATCAAACTGGTTAAAAATTTGAATTCCAGCTTAAAAACATTTACAGCCTTACTGGAGATAACACCGGTCTTGATTTTTTTTAATGCCAGAAGTTTATCATGCTCAAAAGTATCTTTAACACTGTATACACTGCCAAAACCTCCCTCCCCAAGCAGTTTTACAGTCTCATACCTTTGATTTATTATCGTCATAATTTGATGCTGATTCTAGTTATATTATAGATTAAGGAAAATCCATAATTTATGTGAAAAAAGCAACTAAAAATTGTATCATTATTAACCGATCTATGAAGTATTTTTAAGTTCTTACAAATTTTTCACTTAAAATATTCAAATTTCACTTGCATTCAAAAATTTTATTAATTATATTTACCCCCCTAAAAGCGAGAGTAGCTCAGTGGTAGAGCACGACCTTGCCAAGGTCGGGGTCGCGGGTTCGACCCCCGTCTCTCGCTCTTTTTTATTGGCGACGTAGCCAAGTGGTAAGGCAGAAGTCTGCAAAACTTCCATTCACCAGTTCAAATCTGGTCGTCGCCTCTGGAAAAACATAGTGTTTGCTGGAGTGGTGGAATTGGTAGACACAAGGGACTTAAAATCCCTCGCTCTTCGGAGTGTACCGGTTCAAGTCCGGTCTTCAGTACGAAAAGGGAGTCAAGTTGACTCCCTTTTTTATTTCCCTGTAAGTTTAAAATTATAATGATTGACTTTTAAGCACTAAAATTTTATTTTTACCTAATAATTTAGTTATAGTTAATAGTAGGCATAATCAATTAATAACAATAGCTTAATTGATGATAGAAGAATACTGTCAAATTGACATGAAAGAAGATAAAACGGATAACTTGATGAAAATTGATGAATTAAAACAACTAAAGAATGAAATTTTAAGTGAGATCGGAAATTCTAGCACATATGAGATCGTTGAAGAAAAAAGAATAAAATATCTGAGTAAAAAAGGAATGATCCCTGAATTGTTCTCCAAGATAAAAGAAGTTCAAAATCAAGATAAGAAAGAGTTTGGTCAGATACTTAACAGTCTCAGGGAAGAAGCATACGAACTGATAAACAGATTAAAAGCGGGATTCAGCAATAACGAGGATAATAAAATAGATCTTACATTACCCGGAAGAAAGTTACCAGTCGGTAAATATCACCCTCTTTACAAAATGAGAGATGAGATAAAGCAGATATTTAGACAGATGGGTTTTTCTGTGGCAATAGGTCCGGAAATAGAAACTGAACATTATATTTTTGACGCATTAAATATGCCTGAATGGCATCCAGCAAGAAAAGTAACAGACTCATTGTACGTTGATAAAGATTCTCAACTTCTATTGAGAACTGAAACATCTTCGGTCCAGATCAGAACTATGGAAAAATCTGATCCTCCGTATAGAATTATCTGTCCTGGAAGAGTATATCGTAACGAGAAAGAAAACTCAACACATACAGCCATGTTCATGCAGCTGGAAGGATTGTATGTAGATGAAAATGTTTCTTTTGCCGAACTAAAAGGAACTCTTCTTGCATTCTTCAAACACTTATACGGTCAAGAAACAAATGTACGGTTCAGACCTCATTATTTCCCTTTTACAGAACCTTCAGCAGAAGTCGATGTAACCTGTTTTAAATGTGGTGGTGATGGATGTTCTTTATGCAAGAACAGTGGTTGGATAGAACTTGGAGGTTGTGGTATGGTCCATCCTAAACTTCTTGAAAATGTTGGTGTTGACAGTGAAAAGTATACCGGATTTGCATTCGGCCTGGGAATTGAAAGATTAACGATGTTGAAATACGGACTCAACGATATCAGGGATATTTATGAGAATGATCTGAGATTTCTTGAGCAATTTTAAAACAAACTTTGGAATAGATAATGAAAATATCAGCAAAATGGTTAAAAGATTACATCGATTTTGATATAGATGCATCGAACGCGAATGAAATAGCCCATAGATTAGCAATTTTAGGATTTGAATCTGAAGCAGTTGAATATGTAAACAAGAATTATGAGAATTTCGTTGTTGGAAAAGTACTTGAATGCTCAAAGCATCCTGATGCTGACCGCCTAACAGTGTGCAAGGTAAATGTTGGTGATGAAGATCTTCAAATAGTATGTGGAGCTCCTAACGTAAAAGAAGGACAAACTGTTCCTGTTGCGCTGGTTGGTGCACAATTCCCTGATTTTAAGATCAAGAAAGCTAAGATGAGAGGTATTGAATCAAACGGGATGATCTGTGCTGAGGATGAACTGGGTCTATCTGATAATCATGACGGGATCATGGTATTGGATGACAAATACAATCCGGGAACTCCATTGAAAGATCTATTTGGTTTTGAAGATCATGTTTTTGATCTTGAAGTTACTGCAAATCGCGCAGATGCTTTAGGGTATTTGGGATTTGGACGTGAATTTGCTTTTTTAACAGGAAAGAAGCTTCAAATTCCTGAATTTGAACTTAAAGAAAGTAATGTTAAGATCGAAGATAACATTAATATTGAGATCCAAGATACTGATGCTTGTCCAAGATATTCTGCACGTTTGATAAAAGATATCACTGTTAAAGACTCACCTAAATGGCTGCAGGAAAAATTAATTGCAGTTGGGTTACGACCAATAAATAATGTCGTGGATATTACGAATTTTGTTTTAATGGAAACTGGACATCCCTTGCATGCTTTTGACTTCAATGATATAGCAGGGAAAAAGATCATTGTAAGAAAAGCAAAAAATGGAGAAGAATTCACTACATTAGATGATAACAAGTTAAAATTAAATGATGACATCCTACTTATATGTGATGTAGAAAAACCTGTAGCTTTAGCAGGTGTAATGGGTGGATTAAACAGTGGTGTAACTGAAAAAACTACAGATGTACTGCTTGAGGTAGCATACTTCAATCTTGCAGATATTAGACATACTGTTAAGCATACCAACATCTTATCTGACTCATCAAAAAGATTTGAGAGGGGTGTTGATCCTAATAACGCTGAATTTGTTGTTGATAGAGCTGCCGCTTTGATAAATGAACTGGCCGGTGGAGAAACCACAAAAGGTATATTTGATGTATATCCTAAAAAGATCAAGGAACTTACTATTGAACTAAGACTGAGCCGAACTGAAAAGCTTCTCGGGTTCAAAATTGATAAAGAAGATATAATACATTCATTAAATTCTATTGATCTGAGGACTGAGGTAAAATCAGAAGATGTACTTTCTGTTCAGGTCCCGACTTTCAGACCTGATATTACAAGAGAGATAGATCTTATCGAAGAGGTTGTAAGATTATACGGTTATGATAAGATCCCTGATCAAACAAAATCCAATGTTGACTTAAAGATCAATGAAGATCCAGAAGAGCTCGAAATTGATAATATCAGAGAGCAACTTGTAAATATGGGATTGATCGAAATATCTGCGAAAAGTATGGTCGATCTCAAATATTGTTTACCTTTTGAAAAGAAACCTATCAGGATTCAGCACCCTCTAAACGAGGAAATGAACCATTTAAGAAACTCTATTCTTACCTCTTTAGCCAATATTGCTGATAAGAACATCCGGAGGAAATACGATAGTATAAATATTTTTGAAGTTGGTAAAATATTCTACGAGATAAATGGTAAATTAGAAGAAAAAAACTCCTTTGCTGTACTTTTATCCGGAATAAACAGAAAACAGCAGTGGAATGAAAGCGAACTCGAGTATGATTTTTATGATATAAAAGGAATCGTTGAACGATTTTTTGAATTAAAGAAAGTTAACGACGTCAAATATGAAAATAAGGATATTCCGGATTATTTCAACAGATCACAATCTCTGTCAGTATTCAGGAATGGAAATAAAATTGCCACTTTTGGGAAATTATCCACGGATACAACCCGAATTTTTGAAATTAAAAGTGATATATTCTGCTTTGAAATGCTTGTTGAAGACTGTATGGAGCTCAAAGGTGAATGTACCATTAAAGAACTGTCTAAATATCCTAAAGTAAAAAAGGATCTGTCCGTTCTTATGAATGATGATGAAGAATCATTGACAATAGCAAATGTTATTAAAAAATACGGAGGTAAAGAGCTAATAAATATTTTAACGACAGACCATTATAAAGGTGAACAGATCGATCCTGACAAGAAGTCATATACTTTTAGAATGGAGTTCCAATCAATGGATAAAACCTTAACAGATAAGGAAATTGACAAAATATTTAATAAGATAATTAACGGGCTAAAAAAAGACCTGAACGTTGAAATTAGATAAAAGGATCAAATATGGATTTTAACAAGATCAAAGAAAAGATAGTTCAAGCAGCTGATAAAATTAAATCTCAGCAAAGTGAGCTTGACGCAAAGAATAAAGAAATTGAAAATATCAATTCAGAACTTGAAGAAATAAAGAAAAAGAACAAAGATCTGAAAGCTGAATTGGATAAAGTACTTGGTGAGAAAAATAAAATTTCAAGCCAGAATGAAGAAGCAGTAAAAGAAATCGAAGAAAAACTATCTGAATTGGAGTCTTTGTTCTCTGATGATGTAGAAGAAAAGCAGGAAAAGAAAACGGTAAAAAATAAAACTGCTGACAAGGTCGAAGAAAAAACCGAAGATGAGGAAGAAAAAGAAGTAGAATCAGAACTGGAACAATTAGATACATTATTGTAATAATTAATCCGAGCGTAGGATGGAATCAATTAAAGTAAATATCCTCGGAGAAGAATTTCCTGTAAGGGTTAACACTGACCAGAAGGAATACATCAAGGAAGTTGTCGAATATGTAATTAAAAAGATGGAAGAGACCCGAAAAACATCCAATGAGCATTCGACTAAGAGAATTGCTGTACTAGCAGCATTGAACATTACAGCGGAATTCCTGAAAAATGATAAAACCTATAGAGAAAATATGAATAGTATTGATAAGATCATGAATGAACTCGATGTTTCTCTAGAATAAATTACAACCCCTTTATGTAGTAGTTTCAAAAGCTACAAACAGGGAGTTAGTTAACTTATAGTGACATAAAGCCTCCTCCGCACGAAAAAATGCGGCTCTTTTCAGGGTAGTGGACTATGGATCAGTAAGAACGGCACCCAACGTACCAAATAATCGACTTACTACGTTAGGGGTTGTAAATAAATTTTATCTATCTGACGCTTTTAATATAATAATGAAATAAATGATTTTAATCAACATGGAGATAATATGACGCAGGAACTATATTTATTGATATCAATCCCAATTGCATTTTTAGTTGGATATATCGTAGCAAAATGGTTAATTGAAAGTAAAATCGGAAGCTCTAAGGCTCAAGCTGAAAAAATAATTGCCAAAGCCGAAAGAGAAGCTGAATTACAATTAAAAGAATCACAGGCAAGTATACTTAAGGAAGAAATAAAGATCAGAGATCAGATCTCAAAGGATAAACAAATACATGAAGACGAGATCAGAAAAAAAGAAAATGAAATACATAAAGAAGAGTTGAAATTAAAAGATATTCAAAATGATATTAAAGTAAAAAACGAAGAGATGCTCAAAAAGGAAAAAGAGCTTAAAAGTAAGGAACAGTCCATAGAGGACAAGAAAAGATTCTTGGCTGAAAAACAAGAACAAGTTGATATAAAATACCAGGAAGCTATCGATAAACTTGAGAAAATATCCGGTTTAACCAAAGAGGAAGTTCTGGAGGAATTGAAAGCACATTTGATCACGGATGCTAAGAATAGTGTTGCAAAGCTTATCAAAGATATTAAAGATGAAGCTAAGGAAACTGCTGATAGAGAAGCTAAGGAAATAGTTGTTTCAGCCATCCAGAGAACAGCGGCCGATCATAGTGCTGATACTACTTTATCTGTTGTTAACCTTCCTAACGATGAGATAAAAGGAAGGATAATCGGTAGAGAAGGAAGGAACATAAGATCTTTCGAGCAGGCTACTGGAATTGAGGTGATCGTTGATGATACTCCGGGAGCAGTGGTTCTTTCAGGATTTGACCCGTACAGAAGAGCAATTGCAAAGAATGCACTTGAAAAACTTATTCAGGACGGTAGAGTTCATCCTGGTAAGATAGAAGAAGTGGTTGAAAAATCTAAAAAAGAAATGGAAGCTCTGATCAAAGAAATCGGAAATGATACGGTCATTGACCTTGGAGTTCATAACCTTCATCCAGAAATTGTTAAACTGCTGGGAAGATTGGAATACAGAACCAGTTACGGTCAAAATGTTCTGCTTCATTCCATTGAATGTGCTAAACTTTGCGGTCTGATGGCAACTGAAATGGGATATGATACAAAATTAGCTGTCAGAGCAGGTCTTTTACATGATATCGGTAAAGCGGTAGATCAGTATCAGGAAGGTACTCATGTTGAACTTGGTATTGAAATTGCGAGAAAATACAAAGAGCATAAAATTATAATAAATGCTATCGCTTCACATCATGAAGATGTTCCTGCTATGCATCCGATAAGTTCATTAGTTGCTGCTGCAGATGCCATTTCCTCTTCAAGACCGGGAGCAAGAAGAGAAACTCTTGGTAATTATTTACAGAGACTTGAAAAACTTGAGGCAGTGGCATTAGAATATGAAGGTGTTACAAAATCTTATGCTATTCAAGCAGGAAGAGAGATCAGGGTTCTTGTTGAAAACGAGGAAGTTGATGATGCAAGAGCTGATATGCTGGCAACTGATATTGCTCAAAAAATTCAGGATGAAATGAAGTATCCTGGACATATTAAAGTTACTGTTATTAGAGAATATAGAGCAAGTGGAGTAGCAAAATAGACCATACTTCAGTGCTAATAATTAGAAAGTGGGATCAATGGAAGTAAAAATTTTATTCATAGCGGATGTTATTGGTGAACCCGGAATGAGGATCTTTGAAAAAGCTTTACCCTATTTAAAGCTGAAGTATTCACCTGAATTCATTATTGTAAATGGTGAAAATACCAGAAATGGAAAGGGGTTAAGCGAAGGTTTGGCAAATAAATATTTCAGCATGGGTGTTGATGTTATCACATCAGGAAATCACATCTGGGATTATGCAAATTTTCATAATACTATGGCAAATCCAAGATATTCTAATATTCTCAGGCCGATGAACTACCCAGAAGGAGTACCCGGAAGAGGACATTGTATAAAAGAGAGTAGCTTAGGACAAAAGATCGCTGTAATTAATTTACAGGGCAGAACATTTATGCAGCCAATAGACTGTCCTTTCTCAAAAATTAAAGATTTCATTAGTAGGCTTAAATCTCAAGCCAGTATTATTTTTGTAGATTTTCATGCGGAAGCAACCGCTGAGAAAATTGCAATGGGAAGATTCCTTGATGGACAGGTCAGTGCAGTTGTAGGCACTCATACACATGTGCAGACAGCTGATGAGGAAATATTTCCAAAGGGAACTGCATTTATCTCTGATGCCGGAATGACAGGACCATTCGATTCCGTCTTGGGAATGAAAACTGAAGTTGCACTTAACCGTTTCAAATATCAGACACCATTCAGATATGAAGTGGCATCAGATGACCTTAGGCTCAATGGTGTTTTTATTACTGTTGACAGTGAGTCGGGTAAAAGCACTTATATCGAAAGAGTTAACTTAAAAGAGAATGAACTATACAAGCAATAAAATTGTTACATAAGAAACAAAGAGGTGCTCATGAAGAAATTATTAGTATTAGTTGCTTTTATGTATCTGGCAGGAAATGCAATGTCATTTACTGATCTTGAACCGAAAACGGATCAACCTTACGATGCATCTAAGGGGAATAATGAATTCATGCTGAAAGCATATAGCAAACTTTCAGCAGATGAAAAGAACGACAATATCTTTTTTTCACCATATAGCATATCTTCAGCACTCGCTATGACATTTGCGGGATCGAATGGGAATACTGAAGTTGAGATGGCAAAAGCACTGGAGTTTACTAAAAATACAGATGCATTCCATCAGGATTTCTCAAAGATAACTGATAAAATAAATGAGATCGGTAAAAAAGGAATAGTGAAGCTGAGTGTAGCTAATAGTCTTTGGATGCAGGAGGGATACACTTTTCTCGATGCATTCAAAAATATCGGAAAAAAATACTACAATGCCCAGATAGAAAACCTGAATTTTGCCGAAGATGAAAAATCTAGACAGATAATTAATCAGTGGGTGGAAGAAAAAACAAATGATAAGATCAAAGAACTTATTCAACAGGGAATTTTAGATGCTCTTACCCGGTTGGTATTAACAAATGCTGTATATTTTAAAGGAGAATGGAAAGAACAATTCCAAAAAAACGCAACTAAAACAACCACTTTCCATAATGCCAAAGGTAATGACGTAGCATCAGAAATGATGTATAATAAAGCAATGTATGGGTATTATGAAAACGATAAATTTCAATTCCTGGAGATGCCATATAAGGGTAACGATGTCTCTATGTTAGTACTTTTACCAAAAGAGACTCAGGGATTGGGCAAAATTGAGTCTGAGCTGAACATGAGCACTATTGATTCGGCAATAGATAATATAAAAGGAAAAGAAGTGAAAGTATATTTTCCTAAGTTTAAATTAAATTTATCTTATGAATTAAGCAGTCTGATGAAAGATCTTGGAATGAATGATGCTTTCACTAAAGCAGCGGATTTTTCAAAAATGACAGGTAATAAAGAACTTTATATTTCAGCTATAATTCATAAGACCTTTATCGAGGTTGATGAAAAAGGAACTGAAGCCGCTGCAGCCACTGCTGTAGTTATGAGAATGAAAGGAGCTATGCCTCAACCATGTCCTGAATTTAAATGTGATCATCCTTTCTTTTACTTTATCAGAGAAAATGAGACCGGTACCATCCTGTTTACAGGAAGACTGAACGACCCAAGTATAAAATAATGCTGGATAAAAAACATCCATATACAACTTTCGGACAATTTTTAGTATTTGCAGGACTTTTAAATTTAATTGCCAGAGTTAATATTGTACTGGATGTAGTTATTACTTTTATTTTTATCGCAAAGGGCGGCTCGTTAATAAAAAACAAGAGATGGATAAAAGATAAAACTTGGAATTGTTTTTTATCGGTTTTTGGAATTGCATTTCCATTAGCAAAACTGGCTGTTTTTTACATTTATTTCCCTGAAATAATCAAAAGAAATTCCGGTGTAGATATTACAGGTCTGCAGATCGTTTTTAACAGCTCATTTTTTCTATTACCCATGTCATTTCTTTCTTTGATAGCAGCAATAAAATTGAATAATCTACAAAAGGATAATGAATATTAATTCAATGAAAAAAAAAGACCGTTCAGCACTGGTCGAATTTGTTAGAAATAACTCAACTGATATTGATAAATTACCAAACTCTTTCAAAGATCATTTTAATGAAAGTAGTATCAATACTATCACTATTGATGAATGGATCGAACTTTATCGTTTAAACCATAAATTAATTACTTTGGACCTAAGATCTGAAAGTGAATTTCTCGATGATAAACTTCCTAATGCAATTAATTTTCCAATTCTGAATAATGATGAAAGAGATGAAGTAGGTTTTTTATATAAACAATTCTCACCAAAAGCTGCTTTATTTTTAGCATTAAAATACGCGGATAAAAAAGAAAAAGAACTTAAAAATATAGTTGACAATTATCATGGTAATACCATTTTCGTATATTGCTGGAGAGGCGGAGGAAGAAGCACTGCAGGTTATTCATATCTGAAAAAATACGGTGCTGATGTTGTTAAAATAGAAGGGGGTTACAAAGCTTACCGAAGTAAAATATTTGAACAACTATATTTACAGAGTAATTCAAAAATAAAGAACGGACTTATTATTCTTACAGGACTCACTGGATGCGGTAAAACAGAGATCCTAGAAAAGATCAGTTCCGATTATCCTGTTCTTGATATTGAGAAAGCAGCTGGACATGCTTCCAGCTTATTCGGCCATATCCGTTATGAACTTAAGAGTAATTCGATCCCGTTATCACAATCACAATTCGAAAATAATTTATTTACTCAGATAATTTCTTCTAATAAATCTCCGTATCCATTTTTATCTGAGGGAGAAAGCAAGAAGATCAGTAAATTTAACATTCCTGATCCTTTTTATCAGCAAATGCTGCTCTCTCCAACAATAAAGATAAATTCACTTATTGAACTCAGAATAGAAAGAATACGGAATGAATATTTCTCAGGCAATGGAGTTGAATCGGTTTATTCAACTGTCGAAAGATCGGCATTTTTCAAAAAATTACTTGGAAGTAAAAAAGTGTCAGAACTTTTAGAATTATTAAATTCAGGCAGGTATGAAGAATTTATAAAATGGATACTGGTTGAATATTACGACAAAAGATATGCCGGTAAATATAAGAATATTGTCGCAGAAATTGACAATAGAAACACTGATGACACCATAGAAGATATAATTTCTATCATACACCAATTTAAAAAATAAAGACCCTTTATTAGGTAAACATACTCTAATACCGGGCCTTATATAACGGTAAAAAAAGATAAATATTACTTCTTTTTCTTTGTCTTTTTCTTACCTTCGTTCTCTTTATCATGCTTTAAAATAAGATCAAGAAGCTTGTTTGTGAACTCATCATCAATTGAATAATAAGCTTCATTCTTCTTGTTCTTTGTCTTAGAAACGACACCTTTCTTCCTCAGAATTGCAAGTTGCTGAGAAATGATCGGAAATGGTTCATTGATGCATTCCTGCAGATTTCCAACTCTACAAGACTCAGTTCTAAGAGCCAGTAAAAGATTGATCCTTTTTGGATTAGCTAAAACTTTAAAAGCTTTTGCGATTTCCACATGATCATTTTGATACACTTTCTTTGCCATTGATTTCCTCCCCGTTTAAATAGATTGAGTAATTTATGTCGCTATTCTTTTTTAACATTTCAGTAACACCACAATACTTGGTCATAGACAATTCTACAGCTCTTCTAATTTTAGCCCTATCTAAACCTGTATCTCCTTCCAAATAATATGTTATAGTTATTTCTTTAAATACTTTTGGATGCTCTTCCGTTAATTCTGTTTCTGCTGATAATTCCAATTTAGAATACTCTATTTTCATTTTTCTTAAAATCGAGGCCACATCCATTCCGGTACATCCAACAAGTCCGCTAAGCAGCAAACCTTTAGGAGTAGGACCTTTATTCTCTCCACCAACTTTCTTATCTGCATCAACGACTATATGAAAACCATCCTGAACTATATCCAGAGACATATAACCATTTTGCGTTCCAATTACTTTCATCTTCACTCGTTACTTTTGTTTTCTTTAACATAAGAAGAGAATAGATAGCCGAACATCAACCCATATAATATTGAACCCCACGGGCTAGACGTTATCGATCAGCCTGAAGTATTACATCCAATAAAATAATAATATGCGTATCCTAATCCCCCTGATAACAATATAACAAAAAATTTAAAAAAAACAAATTTCATACTAATTATTTTTTTTCGGCATAGACTTTTCTGTACTTTTAGTTTCTGCTTTTTGTGAATATTTTTTTAAAATTGTCTCTATCTCGGATTTTGATTTAAGACCAACAAATCCATCAATCGGTTTTCCATCTTTAAAAATTGCTACAGTTGGTATAGATCTAATTCCATAACTACCAGCAACTTTTTTACTGTTATCTACATTTAGCTTCGTAAATTTTATATTATTATTTTCATTCGCCAGTTCTTCAATTATAGGTCCCAATTTTTTACAGGGACCACACCATGGTGCCCAAAAATCCACAAGGACTATCTGTTCAGATTCTAAAACTTCCTTTTTGAAATTATCATCACTTAGTATTGTTAGATTCTTGTTGGCAGCTATAAGTGGTAAAATTAAACCGAATAATAATATCAATGTTGTTTGTTTATACATGATCTACTCTCATTTTAAATTTAAGATGTGTTACAGCCATATCAAAAGCATTGACTGACTGTAACTATAATACCTATTTCCCCAAATATTGCTCGATCTTGGCTCTAATGTTTCCTTCTGGATGAGCTCCTATCAACCCGTCAACAACTTCACCGTTTACAAATATTAACATTGTCGGTATCGATGTAATACTGTATTTCATTGAAGTTTCTCTGTTACTGTCAACATCCAGTTTTGCAATTTTGAATTTTCCGGCAAATTCATCTGCTAATTTTTCAATTGTCGGACCAACCATTCGACAAGGTGCACACCATTCCGCCCAACAGTCTATTAATACTGGAATGTCGGATTTAATTACTTCTTGCTCAAATGTTTCGTCTGTTACGTGTAGTGCTGCCATTTTATTTCTCCACTGTAGATTTGTTGTTAGTTAGTTTCGTCGCTATATACAAATCTACGTAATTTATTTTTCAATGTCAAGCTTTTTTTGCACATAGGTATTTTAAGCATAATCCAACACAATAATTATGATATTTATCTTATTTTGAATAATATTTTAAAAATTAGTGAAACTTATTTGTAATAAATTCTTCGACTAAAATCAGTGTGATGTGCAATTTTATATATAACAACGAACTGGGAACAAATACCCTTTACATATCTACACATTTAAATAATAGTTGATTTAGCAGTTAATTATTTATAGATTTTGAAGATAATAAGTTATAACTGGAGATCGAATGAACAATATAATAATAAAAAATATTGGCAAGCTATATAATCCTATTCAAAATAAAGTAGGAATTTTTGAGATCAGGGAAAATTGCTCTTTGATTATAACTAATGGTATCATTCAAGAAATTTGTGCTGATGAAATTGAGATAAACGCAATACGCCTGGAAAACTATGGTATATTGGACGCTGAAGGAAAAACTGTTATACCAGGATTTGTAGATTCTCATGCTCATCCTATCTTTGCAGAACTTAGAGATAATGAATTTGAGATGAGAAATGCTGGCAAATCTTACCTGGAGATCGCAGAGTCCGGTGGTGGAATAAAGAATAGTGTGAGGAAACTTAGAAAGTTGTCCGAAGAGGAGCTCTATAGTATTTCTCTGAAAAGAATTAATGAATTTATTCAGTACGGAACTACTACTCTTGAAGCCAAATCAGGCTATGGTTTAACTCATGATGATGAGATAAAAATGCTGAAAGTAATCAAAAGAATAAATAAAGAAAGTGATATTGATCTTGTTCCAACTTTTCTTGGAGCTCATGACATACCTGAGGAATTCAAAGACAACAGAGAAGAATATATTTATACATTAATTAATAAGACAATTCCGTTTGTTGCAAAAGAGAAACTTGCTGAAGCTTGTGATATTTTCATTGAGAAAAACTATTATACTGTTGAAGAAGGCAGAAGAATATTAACAGCTGCGAAGGGCAATGGCCTTAAAGTAAAGATCCATGCAGATCAGTTGACCTGTAACGGTGGAAGCGAACTTGCAGCTGAACTGGGAGCATTAAGTTCCGATCATCTTGAATATATCTCTGACAAAGCTATCGATGAAATGATAAAAAACGATGTAGTATTTAATCTTATGCCCGGATCATCATTTTTTATTGGAATGTCAGATTATCCACCGGCAAGAAAGATCATTGATAAAGGTGGCAAAATCGCATTATCAACTGACTTTAATCCGGGAACCTGCTATTGTATGTCCCTTCCTTTGATAATGACCATTTCTGCGGTATATTTAAAGATGACAGCTGAAGAATTACTCTGGGGAGCAACGATAGGAGGGGCAAAAGCACTTGGTAAGGAAAATGAGATCGGATCAATTGAAAAAAGAAAAAAAGCTGACCTTCTGATAATGGACATAAAAAATATAAGTGAAATTCCTTATAGTATGGGTATGAACCTGGTAAAGAAAGTAATTAAGAATGGAAAATTGATTATTAATAATTAATGGTATTGTAATTATCCTAACGGTATATAAAACCTATAACCACAGGTTTTCAACCTGTGGGGAAAAGATCCTGAATCAAGTTCAGGATGACGATGAGGAGCATATATGAAATATAGAAAAATAATAAAAACAGGAGAGGAAATTTCAATTCTCGGATTTGGATGTATGAGATTCCCTCAAAAAGACGGACAGATCGATGAAGAAAAAGCAGCCAAGCAACTAAAACACGCTATTGATAATGGAGTAAATTACCTTGATACTGCAAAACCTTATCATGGTGGCAAAAGTGAACCTTTCGTAGGAAAATTTCTTAAGGAAAACAACCTTAGAGACAAGGTGTTTCTAGCGACAAAACTATCTTCATGGTACATTAAAGAAGATTATAGTATGCAGGATCATTTTGACCAGCAACTTAAGGAACTTCAGACAGATTACATAGATTATTATCTTGTTCATGCTTTGAGCAGGAACAGCTGGGATAAAATGAAAAGCTTCGGTGTTCTGGAATTTCTTGATAAACTTTTAGCTGAAGGGAAAATAAAAAATGCAGGATTTTCTTTCCACGGTAATATTGAAGTTTTCAAAGAGATAATTGATGCATACGACTGGAAGTTCTGTCAGATACAGTTCAATATACTGGACGAAAAATATCAGGCCGGTATAGAAGGTTATCATTATGCAGTTGACAGGAATATCTCAGTTATAGCAATGGAACCTCTCAGAGGAGGAAAGTTAGCTGTTGAACCACCTGAATCTGTGAAAAAATTATATAAAGATACTGGAAAAGATTGGACTCCGGTTGAATGGGCTTTAAGATGGGTCTGGAATTTCCCTGGGATATTTACTCTACTTTCCGGAATGACCGAAGATGAACATTTGTATGAAAATCTAAGAATTGCCGATAACGCTGAAATAAATTCACTGACTGTAGATGATCTATCAACTATCAAAAAAGTAGCTGATACTTATAAAAATTTACAGCAGGTTGGTTGTACCGGTTGCATGTACTGCCTTCCATGCCCTTACGGAGTAAGTATTCCTTCATGCTTTGAACATCTGAACAGCAAATTCTTATACAATGACGACAAATATTACAAATTCTACAAAATGTTCGTCGGGGACAGAGGGAAAGCATCAAATTGTGTTGAATGTGGAGAATGTGTACCAAGATGTCCGCATGGAATAAACATTCCCGAAGAATTGAAAAAGGTCGTAGCGGAATTTGATTCACGACCTGACTGGGAAGAAAAATAGTCTCTCACAAAGACACAGAGACACAAAGAAAAACAGTAAAGACGACCTACATGGGCATATCGTATAAACAAAACAAGATTGCCACATCCCGAATTACGGGACTCGCAATGACACAGGAGTAAAAATGAAAACAGCAAATTTCGAACTTAAACTTGATGCAAAGAACATTTCAATTATGGTAATTCTAATGGCATTACCTAATGTTCTTGGATTAATAAACATTAACTTGATCGGTTTTAAACTGCATTTTTTCCAGTATGCAATCTTTCTGGCTGCTATGATGTACGGTTCAACAGGTGGACTTCTTGCCGGTGGAATAGGTTCGCTCTATTCAGCTATTGCAATGAGTAATCCTTATATAGTTCTGTTTAATGCTCTTCTAGGATTTTTATTCGGTAAATTCTATAAAGGAAATGAATTCAGTGCACTTGCAAAAACTCTAGCAGTTCAGCTGCCTTTAATTATTTTGATCGACTATTTCATCATTGGTATGCCTGTAAAAGTTTTAACCTATCTTGTAATTGGTTTGCTTGTTACTGACTTTATCTGGGTTTTCGGAGCAAAGAAGACCAAAGAGATGCTATAGATGCTGAAGCCTGATTTTACAAAATATGACCTGGCACTGGTGCAAAATGATACTATTGTACACAGCGAAACCGGAAAAGGTCTCAGACCTCTTATCAACTGCTTAAATAAATTTCGAACAGGTAAATATATTCTATTTGACAAGTTATTTGGATTAGCAGCAGCAAAAATGATCGTTCACAGAGGAATTATTACTAAACTTGTCACCGGAACTATCTCTGAATCAGCTTTAGAATTTCTCAGAGAAAACAAGATCGAAGTTGAAGCTGATCTAGTCGTGCCTAATATCCTCACTGAAGACAGAAAAGAAGTTTGTATGATGGAAAAGAAGGCATTATCTCTCAGTGAAAAAGAATTTCTAATTGAAGCGGAAAAAATTTTTGGTTATGAGATCTCTTAAAATTCTAATAACATTTTTTCTGATATTTATTATGCAATCTAGTTTGTTTGCAACACATCAGTGGATAGAGGTAAACAGATTTACAAAACAATATTCCTGGTTTTATCCTGAAGAAGATTTATTCTTTTATGATCCAATTGGGTGGGAATATCAGGGAGAACCCAAAGAAATAGTTAAATGCCTAAAAATAATGGGATATTCGGAAACTAATTTCCACTACACACTGGATATATATATTTTAACTATTTTAGGCTTTCTAACCAGTATAATCATATTTCTCGTCAATAGACTAAAAAGAAAGCGTAGTAATATACAATGATTAAATTATTTATTGGTATATTAATATCAAGCAAAATCCTATTCGCACAGATCCCTTCTGAACTACCTGATTCTTCATTTAGTAGGGATCTTGTTTTTATTTATGTTCACGGTTTTGCGGAATACCGTAAAGTCGAGCCTTTTAAAGAGAAAATGCTGGAATTTCTCAGTGAGCATCCGGCTTTGAATTTCGATGTTTTTACATACCGCTGGGAAAAAGAGAGAATAGATTTTCTTAATCCTATAGAACAATGGGAAAATTCTAAAAATGTGGCTGACAGTGCTACAACTCATTTCAACACTAATATAATTTCAAAACTGGAAGAAAATAAAATTCCGTATGTTATCGTCGGTTTCAGTTTAGGTACACAACTTGTTACGAAAGCACTGGAAAGATATAGGGATAAAAAACTTAACTATTTGAAGGATATTTATTTTCTGGCATCTGCCCAACGAAAAGACCTTAAGCCTGATATTAAATGTCTTCCGGCTGGAATGAAAATTACCAGCTACTATTCAATATTCTTTGATGAGGCTTTAAAGATCAGTTTCAGATATCAGGAAGGTATAGCTGCCGGTGGTGAAGTAGGTTTTGATGATATTTCTACATTTATAAACTATAGAACAGTCTGTACTCATGTTCATAAGGGTGGACCTATCCAGAGAGATTATTCTAATATGGCTCCTGCGATAGCTATGCTGACACTTTTTAAAGAGAATATTTTCATTGAAGGAGAACCTTTGAAATATAATCTTGATATGCTTGTCATGGACGGTGAGATACAGTGGAATGATATTGTAGAATTTGATACTAAACCTAAAATTTTAATACAGCAGAATGTTAATACTTATCATTATAGAGCTGTTGAAATCTCTGATTCAGGGTTCAGAACTAGGAAAGCTTGGGGAATGGATCTGCATATGGTTTTGAAAGAGATGGGGCTGTTTAATGCACCTTATTCGAAAGTGATCAAAAATAATTGATTTTATAAAACACACCTTAAATGCACAAGCTTAACAGCTTTGCGCACCTCTTACATATATTTTACGACCGATACTCGAACGAAGTCAGAGTCCCATTGAGAAACCGACGGTCTGCCCCGATTCATTGGGATAAGAGGCATGTGTGTAGTAAAGACATAGTAGTACTACGTCTCTACCCACACTGTCTGGAGTTTTAATGTCAGACTTGTCCCGATTCTCGGGATGGTTACTTTTGGTCAAGCAAAAGTATCAGAAAACAATATAGTTATCTGGTATCGATTTTATTACAAAGTAGAAGATTTAACCCTCCTCCTCTTAAACACCTTTAACATTTCATGTGCAAATAAGAATATCATTGCAGAAACAAATATTGTCATCAGGTCGTAAGCCTTTAACGGAGCGAATTTCAGGAATGTATTTACTCCCGGCACATAGATCACTACAGCACACATCACAATTGAAAGAACAATCGAATAGATTATTTTTCTATTCGTAAACAGAGTCATATTGAATATCGTTATCGTTTCATATCGTCTGGAAAGAATATTGATAAACTGACAGGCAACGATAGTAACATAACTTATAGTGGTAGCATGGAAATGTAACCGTGAACCTTCACCGAAAGATCCCATCCTGCTGATAAAGTATCCATAGTTCGCAAAGGCTAAACCCCCCATTAAAATCCCGAAAAAAACTATCTCTATAGATGAGCCCTTATTAATAATATGATCATCCCTTCCTCTAGGTTT
>JAFGVM010000006.1 GCA_016937995.1 Candidatus Delongbacteria bacterium | reverse complement strand
CCCTGAACGTCTGTTATCAAAGTTTGACAGTTTTGCTAAAAAAGAAGGTGAGACTCGTTCGGGTTTTCTTGTTCATGCAGCAATGGAGTATATCAATAGTCACGGGTAAAATAGTGCACTAACCAACAACATTGGCAAAAAGCACCGACTTTATCATCTATGGGTCCGAATGCTTTGACATATAGCAAATATATAGCATTTTAGACTACCTAAACGCATAACCGTTGATGACCTTACACCCGAATTCATCTTCGAGTTTATCTTCGTAGATCTGAATCATTCGGTTCAATATTCTTTTCTTCGAAAAACTCAATTCTGTTTTCTCAAAAGGATCTAGCTTAATGTCGTAAAGCTCGTAATTGATACTACTGCTCAATGGTTTAATATTTAACTTATAATCACCTCTGATCAAAGCTCTAGGGATAAGAGGTGAGTTGAGATTTTGGTCTGAATTCTGCCAGTCGGTCAATATAATATCCTGTATCTTAAACTCAGGTTCAAACAATGATACACCTTCAAATTTTGAAGATTTCGGATTTTTCATAAGATCTAGAATTGAAGGGACAATGTCATTTACAGTATAATTATTATGCACTATACTTTCATTTTTAAATTCAGGATTACTGATGAACAGAGGTATTTTGTATGACAGGTTCTTTAGGCCTTTTTTACTATCCGGAATACCGAAAAGTACTATTATTGTATTATCGTATTTTTTTGTGCTTTTCAAAATTGAAATTATATTTTGTAATTCATCGTCCAGATAAGTCAAGTAAGCTTTTTCAAAACTCTCATTTTGGATCATTTTATAATATGGATATGGTAAATTTTTATTATTGTCTGACAGGATATAAACTGAACCGAACGGTTTTCCTTTCTTTTTTATCCTGCTTATGAACTTGTTTTCAATATATGTTCTATCCTGATAACCGCTAAGATAAAATATCTCATTAAAAAAATTAATGAACAGTTTATTATTAATAGTAACAGGTAACATGCTGTGCTCATTAACTGTCATTGCCCTGATAATTTCCTCGTTGTCAGGTTTATGGAATAACAGATTATTTAAGCTTTTATGATCCGTAAACGCAAACTCTTTATCAGAAATGAAAGATGTGTTAAAATCATAATTTTTATTTAAATAAGATAAGATCGTATTATCTTCAAGACCGTAAGGTGCGATCCCGTCTAAAAATCCATACTTTTCAGGATGGTGTGAACTTAAAAGTGATATTACTGCTGCCTGAGGATGATTTGACAGAGCAAAACAGTTCTCAAAGTTATAACTTGTTGAAATAATTTCATTGAACCCGTTAAGATCTTTTAAAGAAGTTCTGCTGAGCTGTCCGTTCTTAAGGTTCTTTATTCCTATGAATAGAACGTTTTTATGAACATATTCATCCGCATTCGCCCAACCGTAGTTGAACATAATGAGCAGGATACCACCTATAGATAATATATATCCTGCAAATCTGGAGATCCCGTCATGAACTGATAGTTTTCTGTAAATATTATGGATGAACATACCAAGTATGACCGTCAAAAATATAGTAAAGTACAGTGGAGAGAAATTATTCACTAAAAATCTGAACAATGAGCTGAACCAGAAATTTTCATTCAATAAAGTTGATTTGTAAAATGCCGGCTGATTGATCACTTCCCTGCTTACCAAAATGAAAAACATCAAAAGAGAATACGCTACATTTTTTAATACCGAGATTATCTGTTTATTTAAATTATTTTCTAAATAGCTGACATATTTTTTCTTCTTTGTCGTAATAATACCTGCACTTATTCCTCCGACCAGCGCTCCGAGAATAGTGTAAGCAATAAATATCTTCAGCTGATTCGACCAGTATGCTTCTGAATAAACTCCAAAATCCAGATCTGAAATTAACAGTTCTATTACAAATATCAGCCAGACTATCAGCAATGAAGGTAATATGTTTTTTATAACAGCTTTCAATTTTTATATTCTAGTATGTTATAGTCTCTGATTTGAACTTAATTGCATATTGACTCCATGCTACAATGAACAATGCCGCTATCAGTGGTCCTACAAGAAAACCAACTATTCCAAGCCAAGCAATACCACCTAAGCTTGAAATGAACATCAGTACCGGATGCAGTCCTGTTCTGTCACCTGTTAATTTAGGTTTTAAAATATTCTGATTAATGACGATCAATCCTGCTCCCAAAAATAGCAGAACGAAACCACTGATATAATTCCCCATGATCAGCTGAATAACCGCTGCGGGAATAATAATTGTGTTCGCTCCTACTACCGGTATCATGGATAAGATCACCATAAGTATTCCCCAAAAGAAAGGTGAACCAATACCACAAAGAGCAAAGAGAAATCCACCGTAAATACCTTCAAGAACTCCAATTAAAAATGTATAAATAACGATCGTATCCGTTATCTTTACCAGTTCATCCATCCCTTTTTTCTCATCATTTCTATCAAAAGGTGATACACTTCTTATCTTGGTCACAAGTTTTTTACCATCATAGAACAAATAGAATAACAGGAACGGAGTAATAAATAAATGCATGAAAAATGACGTCAAATTAAAGAAAACCGCCTGTATCAATTTGAAAATGTAAGTACTTACGGACATTATTGTGTCTGAGCTCATTTTCCTTATCTGCTCAAAATCAATGGCCTGGACCTGCTCGGCTAATTTTTCTCCGACATATGGAATTTTTAGAGCATATCCTTTAACTGACTCAACAGAGAGCATTTGCTGAAATTCAGGAAGATTGGCTTTCAGTTTCTGGTAGTTATCTGTAGCTTCAATGGAAACCATCGTACCCACAAAGAACAGAGGAATAGTAACAATTAAAAAAACGATCAGAACAGTTATAAGAGATGCTTTTTTCTTGCTTTTTGTCTTTTTTAAGAAATATGCATAAGGTTTTCTGAATATAATGAAAAGCACTACTGCCAGAAAAATATCAATAATAAATATTCCTATTAATTTTAAAAATGCAATGGATAGCAGCAGCAGCAGTATTAAAAAAAATCCATCATTCATTCTAAAACTCTTCATATTCATCCCCTGTATTTTGACAACATTAGACTATTACGCATAATATAATAGAATTATGAAGCATATTCCACAATTAAATATATTTACGGTCCAGACTGCGATATTGAATAGCCTCGCTTACATGAGTGATCTCAATATCGGTCTTTCCATCAAGATCAGCTATCGTTCGTGACACTTTTAGAATCCTGTTGTATGCCCTTGCTGATAAAGACAATGACTCGATCGCTCTTTTCAGGATCTTCTCTGATGCAGTATCCAGCTGACAATATTTTTTAATATGTTTTTGATTCATTGAAGCATTGGAAAAAATATCCAGGTCAGCATATCTTTTCAATTGGATCTCTCTGGCAAAGATCACCCGTTTTCTGATATCTTCACTTTTTTCACCATCCTCTTTCTGTGCAAGTTCATCATATTTTACCGCAGGGACTTCAATATGAATATCTATCCTGTCTAACAAAGGTCCGGAAATTTTACTCAAATAACTTTTGATCTTGGATGCTCCGCAAGTACAATCTCTGCTCGGATCACCGTAATATCCACATGGGCAGGGATTCATAGCAGCGACCATAACAAAGCTTGCGGGAAATTTTAGAGTTGATGCCGCTCTTGCTATCGTAACTTCTCTATCTTCCAACGGCTGTCTCATCACTTCAAGCACATTTTTCTTAAATTCTGGTAATTCATCCAGGAACAGAACCCCGTGATGGGCAAGACTTATTTCTCCGGGTTTTGGTATTCTGCCTCCTCCGACCAGCGCTGCATCAGAAATGGAATGATGGGGAGACCTGAACGGCCTTGTAGCCATGAGAGCTTTATTATGAGGTAATAAACCTGCAACAGAGTATATTTTTGTTGTTTCCAGAGCTTCCGGTAAGGTCATATTTGGCAGTATCGTTGCAAATCTTTTCGAAAGCATGGATTTCCCGCTTCCGGGTGGTCCGATCATGATCAGATTGTGACCTCCGGCCGCAGCTATTTCCAAAGCTCTTTTCACATGATACTGACCTTTAACCTCATAAAAATCTATATCCCACTTGTTAAATTCCTCGAACATATCTTCGATATTGATCTTTAAAGGCTCTATCTTCTCATCACCATTGATGAAATTTACGACCTGTTTTAAACTCTCTGCAGGCAAAATATCCACACCACCTATTACTGCTGCTTCATAAGCATTTTCCTTTGGCAGAATGATCCCTTTGTAATTTTTTAATTCCCCCAGAATTGCAATTGGTAAAGCTCCTTTGATCGGTCTGAGAACACCGTCCAGTGCCAATTCTCCGAGAAATATATAATCGTTTATGTTTTTATTCTCTATCTGATCTGAAGCCGTAAGAATAGCTATCGCGATCGGAAGATCGTATGACGACCCCTCCTTTTTTATATCTGCCGGGGCCAAATTAATTATTATCCTTTTCACAGGAAAATCATAAGCCGAATTTTTAATTGCTGCATTAATTCTATCCTTGCTCTCTTTTACTGCAGTATCGGGCAGCCCGACTATTGACAGACCCGGCAATCCTCTTTCAAGATGCGTCTCCACCTCTATCTCAAAAGCATCCAACCCAAGCACTGCAGCTGATCTTATCTTTGATATCATGATTTTACTTCTCCTTCTTAGTATAATGATTTAGTGGTCAGTGATCACTACCAAGATAACACTCTTACCCGGTCAAATAGTGACCTTTTGCTCAAATGCCAGTAATTTATTTTTAGTTTTATTTGATAAATATTTCATTGATTTTGTTATATATAGAAAATATATTGTCTATTCTTTAATAACAAATCTACACAGAGGAAATAATGGCTAAAATGAAAGCATTGGTGAAGGCAAAACCTGAAAAAGGTCTATGGATGCAGGAAGTTGACATTCCTGAGATCGGAATAAATGATATCCTTATTAAAATTAAGAAGACCGCGATATGCGGAACTGATCTTCATATCTATAAATGGGATGAATGGTCTCAGAGAACTATCCCTGTTCCAATGACTATCGGTCATGAATATGTAGGTACCGTAGCGAAAATGGGAGCAGGTGTGACAAATTTCAAGATCGGAGAAAGAGTAACCGGAGAAGGTCATATTGCCTGTGGACATTGCAGAAATTGCAGGAGAGGGAAAAAACATGTCTGTGAGAACACTGTTGGAATCGGTGTGAATATAAACGGTTGTTTTGCTGAATATGTAAAAGTACCTGCTGAAAATGTAATGAAAATAAATAAAAGTATCCCTGATGATTATCTTGCAATAATGGACCCATTCGGTAATGCTGCCCATACTGCTCTTTCGTTCCCATTGATCGGTGAGGATGTTCTTATTACCGGAGCCGGTTTGATCGGTAGTATGGCTGTCGCGATCGCAAGATTTGCAGGTGCTAGACATATCGTAGTAACTGATATTAGTGAATACAGACTTGAGATCGCAAGAAAAATGGGTGCGACTAGGGCTATTAATCCTATGAATACAAAAATAAAAGATGTTATGCATGAGCTTGGAATGGTGGGATTCGATGTGGGACTTGAAATGTCAGGTTCACCTATTGCCTTCAATGATATGATCGAGAATATGTATAACGGTTCTAGTATTTCTCTTCTCGGTATTTTACCTTCAGATACTAAAGTTGCCTGGAGTGACATTATTTTTAAAGCAATAACATTAAAAGGTATATACGGAAGAGAGATGTTTGAGACATGGTATAAAATGGAACAGATGTTGATCGCAGGTCTTGACCTATCACCTATAATCACTCATCACTTCAAGGTCGATGATTTCCAGAAAGGCTTTGATATAATGGAATCAGGCAATTGCGGAAAGGTGATCCTTGACTGGGAATAACCAATATTCAACTTTCAACACGGAATGTTCTCATCTTTACAGGGTAAAATATGTTAGTAGTCCAAAAATATGGTGGTTCAAGCCTTGATTCTCCTGATAAGATCAAGGCTATTGCTGAAAGGGTTGTCGCTAGATACTTAAATGGTGACAAGCTTGTACTTGTTGTTTCTGCAGCAGGGAATACCACAAATAAACTGCAGGATAAAGCTTTTGAACTTTCAACCGTTCCTGACCCAAGAGAGCTGGATATGCTTGTTTCTATCGGAGAGAGAGAATCAATTTCTCTTATGAGCATTGCCATAAATTCAATAAAACCCGGTCTTGCAAGATCTTTCACAGGTTCTCAGATCGGACTTATTACAGATTGTAATCACCGTAATGCCCGTATTTTGGAGATTAAGGGTGATCGTTTGAAACAGGCTCTTGAAGAAGGAAGGATCCCGGTGATCGCAGGATTTCAGGGTGTAAGCATAAATAAAGAGATCACTACTCTTGGAAGAGGGGGATCTGATACGACCGCAGTGGCAGTTACAGCAGCTTTAAATGCTGATCATTGCGAAATTTACAGTGATGTAATAGGTGTATATTCTTCTGATCCAAAGGTAATTCCTGATGCTAATTTGATAAAAGAACTGGATTATGATACAATGCTGGAAATATCTTCATCAGGTGCGAAAGTTCTAAAGGATTCAGCTGTTGAATATGCAAAAAGACTTGGAATTAAGATCTTTACAGGTCTAAGTTCAAACGGATACATGGGAACTATTATTTCCAAAGATGTTCTCAATAAGAACAAGTACACTGCTCTTGTTTACAATGATAAACTTGTGTATAAGCTCAACACGGCATCAGAGGACACAGACTTTTCCTGTTTGGATAAAGTTAAATTATTCCAGACTTTCGGGGACTCGAAAATAATTATTTTCGAAGATGAAAATTCGACTTTTGAAAGATGCTACTCCCTGACGGTTGTAGGAAGCGGTACAAGATCGGATAAAGTGGCACTTGATAAAATGCACAACTTTATTAAAGAGGTCTCAAATATAATTGCGGTCGAGATCTCTGATATTAAATTTGCGGTTTATTTTGAAAATATTATTGATCAAAAAATGATAAATAAAATTCATTCTCTTTTTTTTTAACATTAAATCGGTTTGAATAAGTTTTTTAAGACACTTTTTTTTGCCTTTATTTTTATAATTTTATCGTTGCAAGATTTAATTAATATTATATATTACTCTAAGTTAATAATTAAGGCATAAACAAGAAGATTTAGTTAAGTAATTAATGTACCCGGTCATAATAAATTTCATTTGGAAAAATTAATTTATGGTAGATAAAAAAGCGCTTAAGGTAGAGGAAGGATTTAAAGAAAAAATTAAAGAGTTTTTAAATCAGAATTCCTTTAACACCTGGATAAAACCATTAAAGATAGTTCAGATCGATGATGATAAAATAACTTTTCAGGTACCATCTAAAGTTCATATCGACTATATAAAAGGTCAGTATAAAAACGCACTTGACGAAAGTTTGAAAGATGTTCTAGGCACCAATGATATTACCATAAAATTTTTAATTGATGCTGATACAGATTTTTCCTTTTCTGATACCGATGAGATATCTGAAAAGATCCCGAAGCTGAAAGGCAAAGGGAAAAAAAGAAACAATATATCCGAATACAAAGAAACTTCTCTGAACCCTAAATACACTTTTGATAATTTTATTCAGGGAAACGGCAATGAAACAGCTGTTGTTTCCGCTATGAATGTTGCACAAAGTGTAAAAAATTCTCCATACAATCCATTATTGATATTTGGTGGAGTAGGTTTAGGTAAAACACATCTGGTATCAGCAATAGGAAATTATGTATTTGAGAATAATACTGCTGAAAATATCCTTTACCTAACCTCAGATATTTTTGTAAAACAGATCGTAAATAATATTAAGAACGGCAAGATCGATGAGTATAAAGAATATCTCATCACAAAAGACCTGATCATTATTGACGATATCCAGTTCTTTGCAAAGAAAGAAAAAAGTATGGAAGAGCTGTTCCATATTTTTAATTACATATACAACAATGACGGTCAGATCGTACTGACATCCGATTATCACCCGAATGATATTCACCAACTGGATGAGAGATTGAAATCAAGATTTAAAATGGGATTGATCACAGATGTAAGACCTCCTGACCTTGAAACTCGTGCTGCAATTATCCGTCTGAAGGCCGAGGAAAAGGATTTTAAGTTAAGTAATGATGTTATAATGTTCATTGCAAATAATATAAATACAAATGTTCGTGATCTGGAGGGGGCTATAGTAAAATTATACTTTTATTACTCCAATTTCAACAAGGAGATCACTGTCACAAAAGCCAAAGAACTGTTAAAAGAGTTGATGGTATCCAAAAAATCCACTCTTAATATAGACAAGATCCAGGATATTGTTTCAGAATATTTTAATATCCCGAAAGACCTGTTAATGAAAAAGACCAGGACACAGGAAGTTGCCCAGGCAAGAGCTGTTGCAATGTATTTCTGTACAACTCAACTAAAATCGACAACAACAAGTATAGGTGCGCATTTCGGAAATAGAGAACATAGTACTGTTTCTCATGCCACTAAAAAAATACAGCAAAAATTAAATGCTCAAGATCCTGATATGACGAATATTATCAATGATATCCTTAATGTAATAAACTTGTCCACATATTAACACAGCGGTTGCGAACAATGAATATAAACAATAGTTATAAACAATCATCACATAGGTTAGTCCATGACAATTCAAAGATCCGTATTCAACATATCATGTATATTATCACACTTGGAGATTTGTTCACAAATGAACACCCCTAATAACAATAAGGTTTTAAATTAATTAAGGTTTCTTATTAAAAACAAAGGAGATAAAAAATGATCTTTTCCGTTCTAAAATCAAACCTCATGGGACAATTATCATTGATCAGTCCTATTTTACCGTTACACAGTACAAAACCTATAACGGAATGTATAATACTAGATCTGAAAGAGAACAATTTAACGATCACTGCAACAGACCTTTCTGTTACTCTGGTCAATAATTTAGAAGTTAACGGTGCTGAAGATGGTGTTGTTGTAGTTCATGGTAAGAAATTCATAAGTATAATAAAGAGTTTACCGGACTCGAACATTACAATTAAAAAGGAAGGAAGTGTTGTTAAGATAATTTCAAACAACATTAAATTCGAAGTTGTAATCACTGAAGATTATAATGATTTTCCTTCAACTCCAAAGAGCTTATCAGGTAATCATCTGGCAATAGACTCATTAAAACTCAAAAAATACATCAATAAAACGGTCTTTACTGTATCACCTGATCAGTTAAGAGCTGTATTGACTGGAGTATTATTCTCGATAAAGTCAAATGAATTGACAATGGTTGCAACTGACAGTGTAAGACTTGTAAAACTTGAGGATAAGGATATTAAGTATGAAGGTGGAGAAGCGGATATAATCCTGCCGGCGAAATCTTTAAATATCGTGGCAAATGCAATTGATCAGAACGAGGAATGTTACATTTATTTTGAAGAGAATTATGTAGAGTTCAGGATCAATAATATTGTGATATTTACAAGATTGATAAATGGTAAATATCCTGCTTATCAGGCAATTATACCTGTGAATAATAACCTGAAAGTAAAAATGGATAAATTATCAGTAATTTCAGCATTATCAAGAGTTTCTCTGGCATGTAATCCTGTTACTAAACTGATAAAATTCAATTTAAGCAAAGATAATCTTCTGATCAATACAGAGGATAGTAATTCATCATCAAAAGCAGAAGAAAATATGAGCGTTGATTATGATGGTGATGATATTTTTATCGGTTTCAACTCAACAAAGATCATTGAATTGTTAAAAAACATTGATACAGAAGTGATAGAACTTAGTATAAGTACAGGTAAAAAGCCGGTAATCATTAAACCTTTCGAAAGTACAGATAATTTTGAAGTTTTAATGTTATTAATGCCTGCTTCAGTTGATAACTAGCTGATGAAATTAAATAAGTTAATATTGGATAATTTTAGAAATTACAATGATCTAGATATTACTTTCGATAAAGATGTTGTTTGTTTTACAGGTTTGAACGGACAGGGAAAAACAAATTTAATTGAAGCGATCAGTGTTCTGGGTTTGTTAAACAGCTTTAGAACGAATAATTATGATGAGATGAAGAAGTTTGGAGAAGAATATTTCTTTATTTCAGGTGAATTCACAGATAAGAACGACAATAGGTTAAGTATCAAAATAAGTTATAGCGACAAGAAGAAAAAAGTGACTTTTCAGGATAAAAAGATCTTAAAATTCTCTGATTTTTGGGGCAATATACCAATTGTCTACCTTATACCGGATGAAAGTGTTATTACAACTGGACCGCCTCTCGAAAGAAGAAAGTTCGTTGATAAACTGTTATCGATGATAGACAGGGAATATTTTTCATTGCTAAAGAATTACTCAAAGATCATTAAACAGAAGAATAAAATCCTGTTCGATCTTAAAAAGGAAAACAGCTTTCAAACTGAAATGATAGATGTTTATAACGATCAGATAGTTTTATATGGAAGTAAATTGTTTGAAAAGAGAGTAGAATTTTTGAAAGGTTTTGAAAAATTCTTCAAAGATATATTAATATTTATTTCAGACGGACTTTTCGGCGGAAGCATATCTTACTCTTCAGAAATGGACCAAAAAAGTTATTCATCAGACCTTAGAGAAAAATTATCTGTGAATAAAAGAACAGAAGTCTATAGGGGATTATCGATCATAGGTCCGCATAAAGACGATCTGATATTTGATATAAACGGAAATGATCTGAGAAAATACGGATCAAAAGGTCAGCATAAACTTTTCCTTGTGGCATTGAAACTGTCTGAGATAAAGTATATAAAATCCATTACTGATGAATATCCTGTATTTTTGCTGGACGATCTTTATAGTGAGATCGATGAGAAAAAGAGCGCAAAAATAGCTAAGATACTTGATGAGGATATTCAAACATTCATTACCACCAGCAATAGTGGAATTATTAAACAGTTCGATCAGAATAATACAAAAATATTTAATGTGATAAACGGGGCTGTAAACTTAGTATAGCGATTATGAAGACAAGACGAGCAAAAATATATAATTCACCCAGAAGAATTCCACAGCTTGACAAAATACTGGATAGTTTTGTTAAAGATAATCCGGAATATAAAAAATTGGGGGAAATAACAGAATTATTGAGCTTGTGGCCTAAGGTGGTTGGAAAAAAACTGGCGAAAATAAGCAGAGTAATAAAATTTGAGTCATCAGTATTGATGATAAAAGTAAACAGTTCGATCTGGAGAAATGAGTTCTACCATATTGAGGATGAAATAAAAAATAAGTACAATGCAAAACTGGGATATCATAAAATAAGTAAAATTTTATTCTATTGATCGTCACCCTGATCACGATAAATCGGGATCAGCATGACAGGTAAAAAGGGAAATTATAAAATTGCAAATAAACGGGGTTTTCAAATGAGTAACGAAGAAAAATTTGACAAAGAAAGCTATTCAGCAGATACAATAACAGTGTTAAAAGGTTTGGAAGCTGTTAGAATGAGACCTGCGATGTATATTGGGGATGTTGGGACCAGGGGACTTCATCACCTTGTAAATGAAGTTGTGGATAATTCTATCGATGAAGCCTTGGGTGGACATTGTTCAAAAATTGATGTCGAGATAACACCGGAGGGTGGAATTTCTGTTATTGATAACGGCAGGGGTATTCCGGTAGATATGCATACTGAGGAAAATAAACCTGCTGTTGAAGTTGTAATGACCCAGCTTCATGCGGGTGGTAAGTTCGATAAGGAAAATTATAAAGTTTCAGGTGGTCTGCACGGAGTAGGTGTTTCCTGTGTGAACGCTTTATCTGTAAAAATGATAACGGAAGTTTTTAAAAACGGGAATCATTATTCAATAGAATTTGAAAGAGGTATTGTAAAAAAACCTCTGGAGATAATTGGAAAATCAGATAAAAAAGGTACAAAGCAGACATATTTTCCTGATCCAGAAATATTTGAGAACACTTTATATCAATTCGATATTATTTCTCACAGGCTAAGAGTTTTGGCATTTTTGAATAAAGGGATTTTAATTACTCTTAAAGATCTTAGAGAGGAAAAGAGAAAGGAAAATGGCGATCATCCTTATCTTGAATTCCAGTATGAAGGCGGTCTTGTTGAATTTGTTAAATATATTGATGAAAATAAAAAAAGCATTTGTGAACCAATATACATTGACAGAGAAAGAGATGGTTATCCTATCGAGATAGCTCTTTCCTGGAATGATACCTATAGAGAGAATATTGAATCCTACGTGAACAACATTCACACCATCGAGGGTGGTACACATGAAGAGGGATTTAAATCAGCTTTGACAAGGGTTATTAATAAATATGCTCTGGATAAAAAAATATTTAAAAATGACAAAATGAAACTGAGTGGTTCAGACGTAAGAGAAGGTTTAACAGCTGTTATCTCAATAAAAGTTATGGAGCCTCAGTTCGAAGGTCAGACAAAAACGAAACTTGGAAACGGAGAGGTTACAGGTATTGTACAGTCAGTTCTATATGAAAAATTACTTGAATATTTTGATGAAAATCCAAAAGTTGCAAGAGAAGTGGTAGATAAATGTACAGAAGCTTTAAGAGCAAGAGAAGCTGCAAGAAAAGCAAAAGATATGATCAGAAGAAAATCGGCATTTGACGGCGGGTCCATGCCGGCAAAACTTTATGATTGTTCAAAAGGTACTGATGCTATGGAATGTGAGCTGTTCATTGTTGAGGGTGACTCTGCAGGTGGTTCAGCTGTGGATGGTAGAGATATTAAATATCAGGCCATATTGCCGCTAAGAGGTAAGATACTTAATGTTGAAAAAGCTCGACTGGATAAAATGCTTGGTAATGAAGAGGTTAAAAGTCTTATAAATGCTATCGGTGCCGGAATTGGTGAAAGTGATATTGATGGAATTGGTGAAGATAACGGAAATGACAATGAAGGCTTCAAAATAGAAAAACTAAGATACGGTAAGATCATTATTATGACGGATGCCGATGTTGATGGTGCACATATTAGTACTTTATTGTTAACGTTTTTCTTTAGATATATGCCAGAATTGATCAGAAGAGGACATGTTTTCTTAGCGATGCCACCTCTATATAAGGTTTCAAGAGGTAAGAATTTTATATATATTTCACCTGGGGCAGATGCTGAACAGAAAAAAGAAGAAGCTATTGCTCATCTTGCCGGAGAAGATGGAAAAAAAGTTGAGATCCAGAGATATAAAGGTCTGGGAGAGATGAATCCGGATCAGTTAAAAGATACAACACTGGATCCAAGTCAAAGAAGGATAAAGAGGATCAGCATAGAGGATGCTGTAGAGGCAGACAGGATATTTACCATGCTGATGGGTGATGATGTTCCGCCTCGTAAAGAGTTTATCATTGAAAAGTGTAAATTCGCAGAAAACATAGATGCGTAAGCTTCGTATTTCTGTGTCGTAATTTTATTTTGTTCAAGTCACCTGGTAAGCCTAGGCTCCTTTTCAAAATAAAAATTACTCCTTGAACTACTTGCTTATAAAGTTAGAAGTTAGAAGTCAGAAGTTAGTCGTAAATCTGTATTCTAAAATTTAAAATTTGATATAGAAAAGGGACTTGTTCCCTTTTTTTAATATGGTGAGAACGGGTGATCATATCTATATATAATCTTAGCGATTTCTCACTTTTTATCTTACATTAGTTTTTTTTAAACAAAGAGTGTTTGATGAAAAAGAAATTAAAAAGTATAGTTACGAACAATGTAAAACTTGCATTCTTATTCACTGGAGTACAGTCATTTGGACGTGGTGTCTGGATGGGGAATATTCTCAGTCTTTATATAGTTCTTTTCTCTGAAAAAGCTAACGGTATTTTCGGTCTGACTTCCAACGAGTTACTTGGAGTAACTTCAGGAATCACCGGTATTGCGATGACCGCGTTGGTATTTCCATCAGGAGCTATGGCAGATAAATTTGGCAGGGACATTATGCTTAAAATTTCTGCATTTGTGGGTATCATTGCTATGGTATCTCTTGCATTTTCAAATAGTATTATATTAATATTCATTGCAATGTTCCTCTGGGGTGCTTTTCAGGGTCTTAGCAGACCTGCATTTGAATCTATTTTTGCAGATTCATTACCATCCGGTAAGAGGTCACGAACTTATGCTAATTTACACTTGTTGGATCAAGGAGCAATGTCAATCGGTCCGCTAATGAATGTTGCTTTATTCATTTATCTCGGAGATGAGTGGGATATAGATATATTAAGATCTGTAATGCTTGTCGGTGTTGTATTTTCTCTGCTGTCAGCCGTACTTCTCTTCTTTTTTAAAGATGACAGATCTCTCGGTGAGGAAAGTGAATCTGTTGTAGAAATCCCGGAAAGCGATGATGTAGATACTAAGCTTTCAGAGAGAAGAAAGAAGATCCCGATATTACTCGTGTCGTCTAACCTTATAATCGGTATGGGGGCAGGAATGACGGTTAAATTCTTTCCGGTGTTCTTCAGAGCGATATATGATATGAAACCCATCTCAGTTCAATATGTGATGGCCGTAACTTTTATAGTTACAGGTGTGTTTGGAATTATAGCTCAAAGATTTTCTATGTCCAAAGGCCGAGTTGAGATAATGCTAGCTTTTAAAGTTTTAGCAATCATATGTCTTGTCGTAATTGCTTTCTATCCGCCACTGATAATATTGTTGCCGCTTTTTGTTCTGAGGGGTTCGTTAATGAATGCCGCTCAACCTTTAAGTAGATCAATTCTTATGGATGCAGTTCCAAAGAAGAATAGAGGCAAGTGGAATTCGGCTGAAACTATCTCCTGGGGGCTATTCTGGAATGCATCGGCTGTTCTAGGAGGATTTCTCATCGGGGATAATAATTTTCAGCTATGTTTTATTGTAACAGCAATTGTTTACACTGTAGGTGCATTACCGGTAATACTGCTTATACCTCTGGTGAATAAAGAGATTTAAATTTTGAAAAAACATTTTAGAAATATTATTACAGATAATGTAAAACTTTCATATTTGTACACAGCATTACAGTCTTTCGGTCGCGGTATCTGGATGGGTAATATTCTCAGTCTTTATATCGTTGTCTTTGCAGAGAGATCGAATGGTCTTTTCGGACTTACTCCAAATGAGTTGCTTGGTGTAGCTTCCGGAATAACAGGGATTTCCATGACGGCTCTTGTTTTTCCTTCGGGTGCTCTTGCTGATAAATTCGGCAGGGACAAACTGCTTAAAACTGCAGCATTTTTCGGTATAGCTGCAATGATCACAATGGCTTTTTCAAGCAGTATGGCCGGTATACTTGTTGCTCTGTTCCTCTGGGGAGCATTTCAGGGACTCAACAGACCGGCATTTCAGTCAATTTTAGCAGATTCTCTTGTCACAGGGAAAAGATCTAAAGTTTATGCAAGAATGCATCTTGTCAGGCAGGGAGGAATGGCTTTCGGTCCATTTTTAAATATAGTTCTTTTCCTTTATCTCGGAGATAAATGGGATATTTCCATTCTCCGTTCTGTTATGCTCGTTGGAATTGTATTTTCTTTGGTGTCAGCACTTCTCTTATTCTTTTTTAAGGATGCAAGATCTCTTGGTGATGAAAGTGAATCGATAACTCATTTTGAAGAGAGTAAGGAAGATGTATCTGATAAAATATTAAGAAGAAGGAAGTGGATACCTCTGTTATTAACTTCTTCAAATCTTGTGATCGGTATGGGTGCAGGAATGACCGTTAAGTTCTTTCCGGTCTTTTTCAGGGCTATCTATGACATGAAGCCTATAACTGTTCAGCTAATAATGGGTGCAACATTCATTTTCACAGGTACATTTGCAGTTTTAGCTCAGAAGTATTCACTGAAAAAGGGACGAGTAGAGATCATGCTGGGTTCAAAAATTATTGCAACAGTTATTCTGTTCATTTTAGCCTTATATCCTACGTTCTGGGTTCTTATAGTTCTTTATATTGTCAGAGGAGCTTTGATGAATTCTGTTCAACCTCTGAGTCGTTCGATTCTTATGGATGCAGTACCCAAAAAGCACAGAGGTAAATGGAATTCAGCAAGTGTGATATCATGGGGGCTTTTCTGGAACGCTTCAGCTATGATCGGCGGATTTTTGATCGGTGAAAATAATTTCAGGCTCTGCTTCCTTGTAACCGCCGGCGTTTATGCAGTTGGTTCGATCCCGTTATTCTTTTTACTTCCTCTTGTGAATAAGGAGAGTTAGGTCTGCATTACTTTTGCTCTTTTGATCGTATCATAATCTTTGTTTTTTATAATCGATTTCCAAGATAAATAAATAACAACTAGATTTATTGTAGGTATTGTTACTCCCAAGAAGATCAATGGAAAGATATTTACAGGATCAAATATTAAATTATTGCCTAAAATGATCAATATTGCAGTAGGTATGGTTTTAACAAATCTTGATAAATACCTAAAAGTTACAACCTTGAGGATCTGAGATTCAAATATCGATCTTTTTAATCCTGAAGCAAGAAATAAAAACCTGACCTTATCCTTCTGTTTAAAATATCTGGGTGTATTTATAATACACATTATTCCAAAATAAATAATAATTGATTAGAGAAATGTATTCAGAGACCATTCTCTAATAAAATGAATATAAGCAGTAGAAGATAAAGCACCGATCGCAAGCCATGGGTAGATACCTATTGGTCCCATTAGTGTGATATTAAATAATTTGAAATAACGTTTTTCTAATTTGATGTGTTTTATCTGATGAACAGTAGAAGTATAACTTCCTGTAGTTAAATCCGCTATAAAATCATTAAAAGAATCTAAATTTTTGGCTAATTTATGCTTTGTTTTGTCATCATTTAAGTCCAATCTGATATAATGATTTAAGAAATTAATGATCTGATAAAATACAACAATTAAAAATATTGAAACGATTGTAATAAAAAGTACAGGTCTTTTAAATGGATCTTTTACAACTACTAATGGACCAGCAATGCTAAAAAGAAAAAAGAAAATTTTTAATATCAAATATTTATTGGATCTATACACAGAGGTAATATCAATAAAATATAGAGACATACAAAAAGATAAAAACCATAGATTTAGCATTGTAAAAAACAGTACACTTCTGGGATCATCGAAACTTGAAATTAAGATTCCACAAGTATAAATTCCAAGAAGATTTACAAAAGTGAAGGATAATGCTTTTTTTCTTATTTTTGGTATGAGCAGGAAGTTAGAAGTAGTTATCACACCTCTCATCAACCCAAAAAACATACCATAAGAACCTATGATAAATAATGTAAAAACGATTCTGAATATAATATTAGCTATAGTGATGCTTTCTAAAGAATATAAACCACCATGTTTTAAAAAGAATATTTTGTAAATAGTTGTTGAAACGATCATAATTAAGAAACTAATTGTTACTTTTGGTGTAGATCTAAATATGTATTTATACATTTGAAGAAATGACTTCATCTTAGCTCCATTTATTTGTTTAACTCCACGAAAATATCTTCAAGGTTCATGTTTTCACCGAATTTCTCTTTTAATTCTGCAAGATCACCAACATAATGGATCTCATTGTCTTTGAGTAAGGCAACATCAGCAGCAATCCTTTCAAGGTCTGATGTTATATGAGTTGAAAACAACATCGTACTACCTGAGTCTAAATTAAGGTCAATTAGTTCTTTGATGAATGACCTACGAGCTACTGGATCAAGACTTGCAACAGGTTCATCAAAAATATATAGTTCAGGTTCGTGACCCATTGCTAGGATTATAGCGACTTTCTGCTTCTCTCCTTCCGACAAATTTCGGAATCTTGACTTAGGATCGATATGCCAGTCATTTAATAATTTATCAACTTTTTTACTATTCCAATGATCATAAAAAACACTCACGTATTCAATAATACCTTCAACTGTCATCCAACCATCGAACATATTTATAGCTTGAGGGACATACCCGAGTTTTTGCTTAACTTCAGAAGGTAGATCCCAAGAGTTTTGATCAAAAAGACTGGCTTTACCAGAATCCAGTTTTAATAATCCCAATAATCCTTTTATCATAGTAGTTTTACCGGAACCGTTCTTTCCGACCAAACCCATGATAGTTCCTTTCTTTATGGAAAGATCAATATTCTTCAGAACAGTTTTATCACCATAACTCTTACTTACGTTTTCTAATTTTAATACTATTTCATTGTTTTCCATCATTATCCTCCAAGATTTTATTTAATAATTCAATTACCTTATAATTCGGTAACCCGAGCTGCTTTGCCTGTTCAGCTACATCTTCAAGAACGGGTTTGATCAATTCGATCCTTTCTTTGACCGATTTCGCATTTTCAGAATTCGATGCCACGAACATTCCCATACCTCTCCTGCGCTCAAGTATATTTGATGTTTCAAGCATACTGTACGCTTTTGATACGGTCATAGGGTTCACTTCAAAATGAACAGCGACTTTCCTGACAGACGGCATCTCATCTCCAGGAGATAAAGAACCGCTCGCAACAAGCCTTTCCACCTGATCGACTATCTGTTTATATATAGGAATGCCGGAGCTCGGCTGGATCTGAAAATATATTTCTTTATTATCGCTCATAACATCGTCCTCAATTACTGTATTGGCATATTGGTAAGCTAATACACTGTTGAAGATATGTCAAGTGAATTTTTCTTAGTCGGTGGGTATATCCCAAAGGGATATGTTTTTTACTGCACAGGTTGAAACCTGCGGTGCAAGAAAGCACACCCATAAACCAATATACAACTATAAAAAGGTCATATTATGACCGTATGAAAAGAATCTTAAAATCTTTTATCATAGCAAAACATCATCTTTTTTTATATTTTTACTTTCTAATAAAATCCTTAGAGGAATCTTATGAAAAGATATGTCACTTTATTATTACTACTCGCATCTTTGATCTTTGCAGATGGTTACAAACTTCCCCCGAAAGCAATTCTGGACGTTTTCGATGCTCCTGATGATCAGTTTATTACAGCAGTTACAGGAACAGACAAAGTAATAGAATATACTTATTCAAGATATGAATCACTTGAGCAGTTATCTCAAGAAAAGCTATCATTGGCCGGGAAGATCATATATATAGCCTTACACTCAGAGAAGAACAGCTATCCATATAAATATTTGAAACTTAGAGACCTGAATTCAGATTTTTCTGTTATGCTGAATCCGGAAGAAGATAATAAGATAGTAGGCTTTAAGATCTCTCCGGACAGAAATTTACTGGCATATACAGCAGAAAAAAATGATGGTGTATTTATCAGAATAGTTGATCTGAATGATGGTAAAATGATATTCAAAGATACCCGAAAAGTAAATATGTCTCTTGCTTACCTTGCTTTACAATGGAGTGTTGACAGCAAACATCTGATAATACCAAGGATATACTACGAGGGAAATCCTGTTCCTCAGATCTCCCCTTCAGAGATAGCTCCTAGGATCCAGGAGAGCTATGGAAAAGTTTCTCAGGTCAGAACCTATTCAAACCTATTGGAAACAGCATTTGACGTAAGATTATTTGATCATTTTTTTACCAGTATATTTGTAATACTTGACCCGTTTACAGGCAAGGAATTACCAATAGGAGAACCGGGAATTTACAGATCGTTCGACGAATCACCTGACGGGAAATATTATCTTGTAAAAAAAGTTAACAACCCTTATTCATTCACAGTTCCTTACTACAGATTCGCCTATACATTTAACATTCTTGATAAAGAGGGCAGGCAATTTAAAGAACTGGTCTCAAAACCTATTCAGGACCAGATACCGATTGGCGGAGTAGAGACAGGTATCAGACAACCTCAGTGGATACCATCAGAGAATGCTACTATATGGTGGACCGAAGCTCAGGATGAGGGCGATCCTAAAAAACAGGTAGCTTTCAGAGATAAATTCTACAAATATCCGGCACCTTTCAATAAAAAAGCAGAGCTTTTCCTAAAAACAAAGAACAGAGGTTATGTCTCAGGATTCACAAAGGACAAAGGAGCATTAATTTATCTTGATTATGACAGAGATAAAGAATGGTTGAGCACATATTACGGATCTTATGATGGCAGTATTGATGATAAACTTCTTTTTTCAAGAAGTGACAATGAGAAATATGAAGACCCGGGTGAATTTGTAACGGAAAAGCTTACAAACGGATTCGAAGTAATAAAAGTCAGAAACAATAATGTATTCCTATACGGACAGGGATATTCTCCTGAAGGTAATTTTCCGTTCCTGAATAAATTCGATCTTGGATCAGGAAAATTGGAACAGCTGTTTAGATCCCCTCCGGAGACTTATGAAACTTTTTCATCCATGACAGGTAACGATGAAAAGAGAATAATTATCAGACATGAAACACCAACAGAACCCAGAAATTATTTCATTCTTGATATTGGTAGTGGAAATAGAGAACAAATAACAAAGAACATCGATCACGCACCGCAGATCAGAGATATTAAGACAGAGCTAGTCACATATTTCAGAGAAGATTCTATTCAACTGTCCGGAAAACTCTATCTACCACCTGATTATGATCCAGATAAACGTTATCCGCTATATATTAACGCTTACCCCAGAGAGTTTACAGATGTTTCAACAGCATCTCAGGTTTCAGGATCTCAATATACTTATACAAGGTTTTGGGGAGCATCTATAATTTATCTTACTTTGCACGGATATGTGGTTTTGAATGGAGCAGCAATGCCTGTAATAGGTGACGTAGACACACGGAATGATACATTTGTAAAGCAGATCGGGATGAATGCTAAAGCGGCAATAGATTATCTTGACATGAGAGGTATGATCGATAGAGAAAGGGTTGCAGTGGGTGGTCACAGCTATGGAGCATTTATGACAGCGAACCTTTTAGCATATACTGACTATTTTAAGGCGGGAATAGCAAAAAGTGGAGCGTATAACAGAACACTGACACCTTTCGGTTTTCAAAGTGAGGAAAGACCTTACTGGGAAGCAAAGGAATTCTATCAGAAAGCCTCACCTTTTATGAACGCAGAGAAAATTAAGACACCACTTCTTTTGATCCATGGTGCTGATGATGATAATGCCGGAACCTATCCGATGCAGTCCGAAAGAATGTATGCGGCTGTAAAAGGAAATGGAGGGGATGTAAAACTTGTCATGTTGCCGTATGAGGGTCACGGATATCAGGCAAGAGAGTCTAATTTGCATGTATTGTATGAGATATGCGAATGGCTGGATAAGTATTTAAAAAATGATTAAACTTCGTATTTCTGCGTCGAATAAATGATTTCCTTTAAAAGGGGCTTAAGACATTAAGCCCCTACTTTGTTTAATGCATTTTTTTTCTGAAATCACCACTGAAATTAAACGATCAAAAAAATATCAAAATTTTAAAAAATATTATTAGATATTTTCTTGAAAATCCTCTATATTATTTTCGTTAATTTTTAAGCATAAAATAGAGAGATACAATGAATTTTACAGATAAAATAATATCTACGATAAAGACAAGAAGATCAGCACTTTGTGTCGGTCTTGATGTTGATCTTTCAAAGTTTCCTGAGATACTGAAAAACGAACAAGATCCTGTAGCAAAATTTAATAAAGAGATCATCGCAGCAACTCAGGAATATGTTGCATCGTTCAAGCCTAATCTTGCATTTTACGAACAGTTCGGAACATCCGGAATCAGCGATTTTGAGAGAACTCTTTCATATATCGATGATGATGTGTTCGTTATCGCAGATGCAAAGAGGGGTGATATCGGTAATACTTCAAAAAAGTATGCTACCGCATTTTTCGATCAGTTCAACTGCGATGCTGTCACTGTAAGTCCGTATATGGGAGAAGATTCGATCGGTCCATTCCTTGACAGGGAAGACAAAGGTGTATTTATTCTGGCTCTGACATCAAACAAAGGATCAAATGATTTTCAGATGATGAAGATGGAGAATGGAAAGTATCTTTATGAACATGTGATAGAAACAGTTAATAAATGGAATGTAAAGAAGAACTGCGGTATTGTCGTAGGTGCAACACATCCTCAGATGTTCGAAAACATCAGAAAATTGACACCTGATATGCCGTATTTGATACCAGGAATAGGTGCTCAGGGCGGAGATCTTGAAAATACTGTCAAGTACGGATTCGATAAAGATAGAGTATTAGCTTTAGTAAATTCATCAAGAGGTATAATTTATGCCTCAAATGGACCGGATTTTGCTGAAAGAGCTGCTGAAGAGGCAAAGAAGCTTAGAGATCAAATTAACGAATTAATAGGTCTATGATAAATGGGTAATTTAAAAAATCTTATAAATCAGAATTTTTTAGAATTCGCCAACTATGTTGTAAAAGACAGGGCGATACCTGATATAATGGATGGTTTCAAACCTGTTCAGAGAAGGGTTTTATACTCTATGTTCAGAATGGATGACGGCAGATTCAATAAAGTTGCAAATATCGTTGGTCATACAATGCAGTTCCATCCACATGGTGATAAGGCTATTTCGGATGCTCTTGTAGGTATTGCAAATAAAGAAATGTTCATAGAGAGACAGGGAAATTTCGGAAATATCTACACCGGAGATAATGCTGCTGCAGCCAGATATATTGAAGCAAGACTGACACCACTGGCCAAAGAAGTTCTATTTAATAAAGATATTACAGATTATATAGATTCTTACGACAGAAGAAACCTTGAGCCGGTTGTTTTTCCGGCGAAGATACCTGTTCTTTTACTTATAGGTGTTGAAGGTATTGCAGTCGGGATGTCAACTAAGATCCTGCCGCATAACTTTAATGAAGTGTTAAAGGCTCAGATCAGCTATCTTCAGGGAAAAGAATTTCAGCTTTATCCGGATTTTCAGCAGGGCGGGATCATAGATGTAAGTGAATACAATGACGGAAACGGGAAGATCAAGGTCAGAGCGGTAATTGAGCAGGTTTCTGATAAGAAGCTCATCATCAGGGAATTACCTTTTGGAGCAACGACAGAATCGATCATTGCCTCAGTTGAAAAACAATCGAAGAGAGGGAAGATAAAAATAGCTTCCATCAATGACTATACTACAGATGAAGTTGAGATAGAAATTAATCTTGCCAGAGGTTATAATACTGATGATGTTATGGATGCACTTTTTGCTTTTACCGAGTGTGAAAAACCGATATCCACTTCTTTGCTCAGCATTCATGACAGAGTTCCTGTTATCAAGTCAGTAACAGAAATAATTCATTTTACTACAGATCTTCTGGTTAAAAATCTGGAAAGGGAATTAAAGATCCAGCTGGACTATCTCCTTGAAAAATTCCATGCAAAAACTTTAGCTCAGATATTCATCGAGAACAGGATCTATAAAAAGATAGAAGAGCTGACGGACTATAACATGATATTGAATACTATCAAAGATGCTTTCATTCCTTTTGAAAAGAAGTTTATCAGAGAAGTTAGTTACGAAGATGTTGAAAAATTGCTTCAGCTGCAAATAAAGAGAATTTCAAGATTTGACATAAATAAGAATCAGGAAGAACTGGATCAGATCCAGCTTGAGATCGATGAGACAAAACATAATCTGGGCAGGATAATTGATTTTACGATAGACTATATAAAAGACCTGATAAAAAAATACGGCAAGAACTATAAAAGAAGATCAAAGATCGATAATCTTGAGACCATTACTGCAAAAGAAGCCGCAATTGAGAATATTAGATTGTATTATGACAGAGCTAACGGTTATCTGGGAACGAACTTAAAGTCTGAAGAATATATCATGGTAAGTGAGTTTAGCCATGTTCTGCTGATGTTCCGTAATGGAGTTTATAAAGTTGTCAGAGTAGGACAGAAAGAATTTATCGGTAACGGTCTGCAGTATTTTGAAAAAATAAGTGCAACTGATGATCTAACATTCTCTGTGATCTACAGGAACAAGGCAACAAATCATTGCTATATAAAAAGATTTGATGAAATAAAATATATTTTAGATAAAGAGTATCGTTTTTACCCGAATAAATGTAAACTTGAATATTTTACGACGCGTAAGAATTTACATTTTGACTGCGATCTTGAAGTCACTCCAAGAATGAGGACCACTGTTGTAGAAGTTGAACTTGAGGATTATCATGTTAAAGGAATAGGAGCATCCGGCAATAGACTGACCAATAAAAATATAATCAAGATCAAAGCTCGAAAGAGTGATGTTTACCCTATTGACGGTGTTGTTGATAATGATGATAGTAATGGTGATGATGAAACGGTTGTCGAAGAAGCTGAAGTTGTTTTAGAGGAAGCTAAGGCCGTTGAATCCAAACCTGAAGCTATAGAAGAAAAGCCAAAAGACGAACCAAAACCTAAGAAAACTACTGCAAAAAAGGGAAAGAAGGATAAGATCGATACGATCCAGCCGGATCTATTTGCTGCAACGGAAGAATTTTTAAAGAAATCAAATAAAGATTAAATAATAATCACCATAAAATATATGTGACAATGAATACCCCAGAGGACGGCTTATAGGTGTCTCCTACGGTTCATTTGTCAATTGTAAATTGAAACCAACTCACCTCATTCTACCGGTAAGTAAACCTTGAAAATTTCTAACTTTTCCAAGAGAAGAAAGTAAAAATTCATTGTCCCGATCAATCGGGACGAGTTGGATATTGGATCTTCTAATGCCCTTCTCCATTCAGCATTTTAAATAGATGATCGATCGTTTTTAAGATCTCATCCATATATTCTGTCACAGCTTTCACACTGCCGGGGAGTGTATAAATTAAAGTTTTATCTTTTACTGCAGCAACAGACCTGCTTAAAAGTGCATTTGGAATAGTTTTCCCGTATTTCATCCGGATATGGTCCATGATCCCGGGTATCAGCTTATCGGCAAAGATCGTAACAGCATCTGGAGTAATATCTCTAGGACCGACTCCTGTTCCACCTGTTGTGAATATCGCATCAACTTTATCATCGGTATATCTTTTCAGCAAAGTATCAAGCTTATTCTTATCATCAGGAATTACTTCAACAGTAATATCGGTCGAGATTTTACTATAGTGTTCAAGCAACCTTTCTTTTATCTTTGGGCCGCTTCTATCCTCGTAAATACCCTGAGAAACTCTGTCACTCAATGTGATTATACATAATCTTAAAGGTCTCTTGATATAGTCCATTTTATCTCCGATCTTAATTTTTCCCGTTTTAAGAACCTTTGCGAACAATCCTTCATCGAACATGATATTTCTGCCCGTATCCTTCAACACAGGACTATCGTAAAAATGTGGTTCTTTTCCGATCTGAGTAACTTCCACTTCTGCATCGTTGAGAATAATTCTGTCACCGATCTTAACTTTAGAAGTATCTAATCCGTTGATCATAATATTAGTTGCGAATTCTCCTGATTTAGTCCTTCTACCAGTCTCTTTCTCAAATTTTATAACACTTTCCTCGGCTAAAATAGTGATCTGTCTATGCCAGTCACCCGAGTGAGCATCGTCTTCGATACCATTTTCATTTATGACTGCGGATTCAACAGGAAATTTAGCAGTTCCGCGTTCTGTTGAAATATTTATCTGCTTAATCGTTATCATTGTGACACCTTATATAGATTTATATATAACTTTGTCACCAGTTTTAATTCTACCTGCCTTTAGTACTTTAGAAAAAATACCTACTTTAGGCATAATACACTTGCCAACTGCCTGAAAAATGGTACAACCGTCACCATGACATTCTTTACCGATCTGAGTAACTTCAAGTTCAACATCACCGATAATGATTTTATCACCGATCCTGGACTTACAAAGATCGATCCCTTCAAGCAGGATATTCTCCCCGAAAGCTCCATCAACAATAGTGACCTTTGGATTATTAGTCGTAAACTTATCTACTTCTTCTGCAGAAAGTAAGCTGATCTGTCTATGCCAATCACCTGCGTGAGCATCATCAATGATACCAAGTTCATTAACAATAGCTTCTTTTATAGTAAATTTCTCAGTTCCTTTTTTCTCTGAGATACATATTGCCTTGATCTTACCGGTCTGTATCATACAGTTTCCTATGTTAAGTCAGAAGTCAGAAGTTAGAAATTAGAAGTCAGAGGTGAAATATAACATACACTGCGAAACCATGAGCTACTCATACCTTAAAAAGTCTTACATTTCTTCGATTAATCGGAGTAAACTAACTCAATGTGACTTTTATGTTAAATTTTCCTTTGTCTTAGAAATTAATTTTACATCAGAGATTACCATTGTCTTATCCACTGCTTTACACATATCATAAATCGTTAAAAGGGCGATATTTACAGCAGTTAAAGCCTCCATTTCAATACCGGTTTTACCAATACACTTTGCAAAACTTGTAACTTTAATGTGATCTGACATCAGTTCTGTGTTAACGTCAAGTTTAGTGATCATTAACGGATGGCAGAGCGGGATCAGATCTGAAGTTCTTTTTCCACCCTGAATACCGGCGATCTGTGCAGTTGTAAGAACATCACCTTTTTTATTTTTATTAACTTTAATAAGATCCATGGCTGTTGAGTTAAGATATATCTTACCTTCAGCCGAAGCAGTTCTGATAACATCAGGTTTCTGACCGACATCGACCATGTTAGCTTTTCCATTTTCATCAACATGTGAAAACTTATCTGACATATTAACCTCCAACTGTATAGAACTGGTTGTTTGAGCTTACAGTACCTGATTTTGGTTTATTTTCAAGGGCAAGAAGAATTGCTTTTTCATTTCCAAATTCCCTGATACTGTATCCCAGATCACTGAAAAGGCACGGTAAGACTTTTCCACAGCTTGAAAGTCTTATGCGGTTACAAATTGAGCAATTTCCACCTTCTCCACCATCCACGATCCAGAACTCACCTTTTTCCAGGTTCATAGTTCTAATGAAACGGACCTGCAGACCTTTCTCTTCAGCATATTTTGAAACTGCCACCGCATCCGGTTCGTTCTTACTTTTTTCAATGACACAATTTAATTTGATCTGTTTGAAACCTACTCTTATAGCTTCTTCTATACCTTCAAGAACTTCAGTTAATTTATCTCTCCTTGTGATCTGTGCAAACCGTTCTTTATCTAAGCTGTCCAGGCTGATATTGATCCGCTGAAGGCCGGCATTTTTCAGTGGCTTTGCAAATTCTTTCAGAAGGACAGCATTGGTTGTTAAAGAAAGGTCTTTGATCCCTTCAATATTCCAGAGCATTCTGACAAGATCAACGATTCCTTTTCTTACCAGTGGTTCTCCACCGGTCAATCTAACTTTGTTTATTCCCATTGATACAGCAGTTCTTGTAAATTCGACGATATCTTCAAAGCTTAACAGGTCATTGTGCGGGATAAGATCAATACCTTCTTCAGGCATACAATATGTGCATCTTAGATTACATCTGTCGGTAACAGAAATCCTTAAGTAGGTTATATCTCGATTGTAATTATCCTTCATGATACTCCTTTCCTATTCCGGGAGGTCGGTAGTTTTCACATCCGGCCCAATGGTCATTTAATCGTAGCAGGCCTTAGACTTAATGACTTCAGAGGTTATTAAACAGGATAGCAAGGTAATGAATTTGCTTTTAAATGTCAAAGTGATATGTTGCAAATGATGGTCGATAATTAATATATTAGTGTTTGTGTAAGGAAAAACTATTACTTATTATTACAGTATAAGCTATTAACAGCATATCGACGGGTTTAAATAATGGTAAAATTAATTTAAACATCGGGTCTGTGATAAAAATTACATTTTGTTCGGAGTATGAATTGGTAGAGATAGGTACAGTAATAGATTCTATGTATACCGTTGAAAAGATCTTGGGAAGCGGTTCACAGGGAATGATAGTTCAGGTGAAAACGATCACATCAAAGATCGAACTGGCATTAAAATTAATAAAAGTTTCATCAGAAGAGAAAGATCATATAAAAGACATACTGGAATCTGTAAAATCTGAATTTTCGATCATAAAATCCTTGAATCATAAAAATATTATAAACGTTTACGATTTTGGCTATGATACTAAGCTGGGTAAGTATTATTACACAATGGACTATCTAAACGGATTGAATTTAAAAGAATTCTACAATGACTCTTTAGGTGAGGATGTATTTGCAAATGTTGTTTATCAGGTCTTAGACGGTCTGAATTATCTTCATTCTAATGAGGTGATCCATTTTGATATAAAGCCTGAGAACATCATTATAATTGATAATGATGGAGATCTTATCGTAAAATTAATAGATTTCGGATTGTCTGAGATAAAAAATACACTGTCAGAGCAGGGAGCGGTCAGAGGAACTATAGAATATATCGCACCTGAGTTTTTTCTGGATCCCACAAAAGTATCTCCAAAAATAGATCTTTACTCTCTTGGAATAGCTGTAATCCATGCAACTGCAGGGGAAAGTTATTATTCATCATTGTCAAAGAAGATCAGCGGGGAAAGGTTGCTTCAGGCATTAAATGAAATGTATGATAACAACAGGCAGTTACTTAATGAAATTAAGAGTAAAAAGATAAAATATTTCATTTCCCACCTGATCCAGAAAGATCCAGGAACAAGAATATCGTCCGCAATTGAGGCAATAAGTGTTCTGAACAGTACATTTGGCACAAAATATCCTATACCGAATATCTTTCACACAACATCTTTTTTGAATAATACCAAGTTTATCCTTAGAGAAAATATTTTCAGTAATCTTCTTAAGATCCATAAGCTTACAGACCAGAAGAAAAGTGGTAAAACCGTATTTTTATATGGAGTATCAGGATCCGGTAAGACAAAAATACTGGATCAGATATTTTACAATATCACATTATCTCTAGAGAAGATCATACGTATGTATCTTGAAGATAATACAAGTGAGGATTTTTTAATAGGTAAGCTGCTTCTTAAAAAAGCATATAACAACTTCAAGGGAATAGTAGACATCGAGGATGAATATCAAAGAATCAACAACGAGATCAATTCCATTGCAGAGAAAGAGCAGGATTATTTTTATATTTATGATGATGTGATCAATTTTTTGTGCTTATGTTCAAATGATAGGAAAAATAAGCTCACGATAATTTTTGATAATTTTGAAAGATATGATCAGGAATCGGTAAGGTTCATCAACAGATTGATAGGTCAAAATAAAGAGGGTTGTCTATATCTCATTATTTCTCTTACAACGGATAAGATGCCACAGAATATAGAACAGAGCTATAAACTCATTGAATATGACCCAGAGATAGAGAGCATTGAAGTTCCTACTTTATCATTTGAAGAAACTGAGAAAGTAATTTCATATTTCCTTGGTGATATCGGTAATGTGCCATCGAATTTCAATAAACTTATATTTGATTACAGTGCGGGAAATTTTAGGACACTTATGACATTTTTTGACGGATTGATTCAGAAAAATGTGATCACTTATGTTGGAGGAGTCTTGTTCTTCAAAAACAAGGACAATTTCATAAAGGTTCTGAAAAGAGGCAGTAAGAAGTCGGTGAAAAGTCTTATAAAAGGACTTGATGAAAACGACATAAATATTTTGATATTGTTAACAGTAACATTCAATAAGCTAACGGTTGAAGAAATAAAAAAATTCATACCTTTGAGTGATTTTGATCTGAAAAAAATTCTGTCAAGACTGGTAAATCTTGGATTAATATCAGGTTATAAAAACCTCTATAAAGTTGTAAAGAGTGAAATTAAGGACTATATCTTTAGCTCTATCAAAAAAGAACCTTTAAAAAAGTATTATTCGAGAATTATCAAGCTGGATCAAGATGATAAATTCTCAAGAGCAGCAGTAAGGATATTAAAATATATTTTGAACGGAATTGATATATCTCAACTTGCGAATTTAAATAAATATGTTGAGATCATGCGTAAACGTGATACAAACGATAATTTGTATTATTTACTACTGAATTGCATTAAGCTTTGTGAAGATCAGGAAGTAAAATTCCGGTTAGAGTTGAATTTTGCTTTCTTCCTGGAAGGTGTTGATATAGAAAAAGCTGTTAAGATCATTAAATCGGTTGAAAAAACTTTCCAGGAAGAGATAACCAGTATTGAAAGTAAATTGAAGTACATCAGAATAAAGCTTTATCTTCATAATGAATTTTACTATGATTACAATATCATTTCTTTTGTCAGGAAGAACCTCGAGATCTATAAGGCCAATTTATCTGCTGAAGAATTTTATCATGATATGTTCGAAGTTTTGCATAATTTATTATCGAGCAGGAAATATTATGATAATGGAGTTGAGTTGACCAAAATACTTGAAGAGGATTTCAATAAGGATAAAGATGAACTGGTAGAGTATCAGATAATCCTGGATACTATGAAGATAGTTTATGGAGTTATTCCATGGAATGATCATCTGGAGGAAAGAATATCAGAATACATAGATGTATTTGTATCGAAAAAGATATTCAACGACAACTATTTTTATCTTCTGAGTACTTTGGCAAAATTTGCAGAAAGAGAATGTATCGAGCAGGACTATAGCGAGAGGTTGACATACGGATTAGAGGTTGCCTACAAAGAGAAGGATACTGAAAATATGTTTCTCATATTAAGGACCCTTGCAAATTACTATTACTATACCTCTGATTATGAAAAAGCACTATACTTTGAAAATAAGAAAATATACCTTTCTGACAAATTAAAAAGATCTCTCAGTCTTGATGATCTGGGAGATGTTGTATCTACAAAGATAAATCTCTACTATCCTTTGGGAGAAATAATAAGCTTGCTTAGAGAGATCAGAAGGCAGGCAAAAGAAACAAACAGACTGGAACTTTACATCGAACTTTTAACTAACGAATTCATTCTCTATCACAGAACAGGGGATTTCAAATCGGCAAAAAAAATTATAAGGAAAGCATATTTATATTTCAGGCATTCAACAGAAGCGAAATTGCTTACAAATTTTGACAGGATAGCAAAATATTATCCCGAAATATTTACCAAAGAAGAAGCTTTGACAGATATCAAAGCTCTGTATGATGATAATGTTCTCACAGATGAGATATATAGGGTATACAAGGAAAGTCTGGATGTATTCTATGAGCATAATATTTGTTACAGGTGGTCTCCATCTCAGATGGATGATATATTGAATGGCAATCTGCAGCTAGAGACACCTATGATGCTTTTGCACTATACAAAAAAATATAAAAAGCTGCCTCCAATGGACAAGGTAATGGGAAAAATAGAGAAGAGATTTTTGAATCCTGAGATCACAGGTGATTTTCTTGTCTATAATATCACAAGGTTCATGCTTACAAAAAATGAAAATCTTATAAACACCATATTAGAGCTTTCTAAAAAGCTTCATATTGCCGGTTTTACCATGATAAATGTTTATTCAATAATTCCATTTATGGAATTTGCTCTGATGGCTAAAGTTGAAAAGGAAAAAATAGCTCCTTTTGTAGGTTTCTACGAGGAAATTAAAGAATATTTACTGGCTAATATGGATAATGTTCAGGAAGAACTCTTTAAAACAACATATTTCTTTAGAAGGGGACAGAAGATCATTGAGCATTTTAATACTACTTCTTAACCCATTTGTCTTTTTTATTTTTATAGAATGTATTTTCTGGTGAATCTTCCAGATTCATAACAAAAAATGCCTGATAGACCTCTTCAGGTGAAGATTTAAATTTAGCATCGGTCTCTATTATTCTTTCCATGATCAATTTTCGGGCTTTATTTTCTTTTTCCATCAGAAGTTTGATAAGGTCTTTCTCTTTTTTATTAAGTTTTGCCACTTCACCAGCATCCACAACATCTATTTGACCGTTGTTTAATTCTCCCAGATATCCCTTGATCTTAAGTTCGCTGATATCATCCTTCAAGAATTCTCTGTCCCTGACAGCTTCGACCACTTCTTTACGGTCAGCAGTTATCCTGATCTGGCCGTCTCCTCTTTCAGAAGTGACCATCCATGCATCTTCCTTGATCTTGGAATATTCCCCGAGTACCTGATTTTCCAAAGCTGTTTTTTCTCCGGTTATCTTAATATCAGGAATTTTTACTGTACATGCCGAGATCGTCAGTATCAAAAATATTAAGAATATTTTAAAATAGATCATCCATTCCATATAGTCTTTTTTCTTTCTGTTTAGTTATATATTCAACGGCTTTTAAAACACCGAAAGCAAAAGTATCTCTGGAAATAGCCTTATGTGTCAACTCAATTCTCTCACCATTTCCAGCAAAGATCACTTTATGATCGCCCACTACATCACCTCCTCTGAGAGTATGAATAGCTATTTCATTCCTGCTTCTCGGTTTATAATCACCTTTTCTTCCGTAAATGACATTATGGTCAGGATAGCTGCTTAAAAGAATATCTCTAAGTTTAAGTGCAGTTCCACTCGGTGCATCTGTTTTCTGATTATGATGCATCTCAAGCATTTCTATATCATAGTCATCCTGAGCAAGTTCAGATATTTTATTAAGTGCTTTTCCGAGTATATATATACCGGGCGAGAAATTCGGCGAGTAGAAAACTTTTCCATTCTCAGCCAACTTATTTATCCCGATCAAATCATTTTCATTGAATCCTGTAGTACCTGTAACAAACGGTTTTCCATTATCAATACTGATCTTCATATGCTCAAGGCATGAATCTTTTGATGTAAAATCTACAACAACATCAATATCATCATGATCTATCACATCACTGAGTTTGATTCCGATACCAAGATTGGTAAGAAGGCATTTATCATTTGTCTCGATAATGTATGAAATATGGTATTCTTTTCCTGATTCGCACAGTCCCGCAATGGTACGTCCCATTTTTCCATATCCACCACATAATGCAATATTTATCATATAAACTCCAATATAATCATTTCAGATAATTCAATATATAAACATGTCATACAAAATTCAAGAGAATAGGGAATAAAAATAACTTTTACAAAAAAAAAACAAAGTTTTATTATTCGGTTATCTAACAGAATCTCTACTAGTGATTTCAATAAGAAAATAATTATCTTCTGCTTTATCAATTGAATAGTAATAAGGAGGAGTCCCGGTATATCTATCTTTTTCGCAGTGAAGTGTATATGTATAGTCTTTTTCACAGTAGTATTCAAAATTAAAATTACCGTTAGCATCTGTATATTCATATGTATGGGCCGGCATTGTCAGCCCCATAAAAGCTGCATAAGTTAGTACTATTTCAACATTAGAGACAGGTTCCTTTGAGGAAGTTTCAATAACTTTGCCTCTAATAACAGTATTACCGCTTGTAGGCTCTATATCAATACTAAAATCACAACCTTGTATGAATATTGCTACATAAAAAAAGATTAAAAATTCAAATAAATTTTTCATTTACTCCTCAAACTTCCAATTTAGAGTAAAGCTGAGATTATAAAAATCATCCCAATTACTGTCTTTAGTGTATGAAGGTTGATCCAGCATAGTGAGATCAAAACTAAATGAAAGAGGTATCAAGTTATTGTTAAATATTTCATTTATTGGCAAAATCAGTCCCAGGCCATATGTAAATTCAGATAAGTGATCTTTATTGTAAGAATTGTCATAATCGTAATTCAATTGATAATAATATCCGCACCTAAGAATAAAATATTGCACCATAGTAACTTCTAAACCATTATTAAATGAAAAGTCATCTTCTCCCGAATGGTAAGAATTGAGTATCTTATAAAATTCTGAACTAATAGTTATTTTACTTAAATTCGGATCTTTAAAAATGAAATTATTACTAACCCCAAATCTTAAGTTTCTGGGAGCATGTTCTTCTGGATCATCAGATACTTTCGAATTTAAGATATTGGATAAACTTGCTCCAATGTTCATGATGTATTTTGAATTCGAATTAGAATAAACTTCAAACTTCTTTAGTAATCCAAGGTCAAATAAATAGCATGACCAGTCGTCATTATAAACTGGATAGAAATCCCAATTTGCATATCTTAATCCAAAACCTAAGTAAAAAGTATTGCTAATTTTATAGGAACTGTTAAAATTCAACAAAGAATGTACTTGTTGGTAAGTATCTATAAGATTCCCAAATTCATCAGTATGAGTCATTTCTCCCCAACATTGCCTGTAATAATCTATATAAAAAGAAAAATCCTTATAGTTCAATCCGAAACCATAATAATCAGAATACCATGCATCATCATCAATGAAATAAAATGAAGCAGGATCATAAGAATAATTAATACTTAAACCTTCCAGCCCGCCAATACAAGCAGGATTCAATAATCCTGTATATAAATAACCATCTTCAGCAACACCAGTTTTACCCATAGCTTCATACCTTGCATTAGGTCGTCGACCTAACAATAATGTTTCTGCAAACCCTCCGGAATAATAGTCTGCGAAAAGTGAAGAAAAACTTAAAATAACAAATAATGACAGAATGGATATTTTCATTATTACCTCAGTTTAAAATAGTTAAAATTCCCGGTAAGACTCAAATCTTTTTATCCAGCTTTTAAGAAATATTTTCTCATTTCTCTTCGATGGAGAATTATAAATTCTAAGTTCAAGAACTTCAACAGCAGATCTGATGAAGGCATCGATTATGTTTGGGTTGAATTTCAGATTCTGTATAACCTGAAGTAATCCCCATCCCTGATTTTTATACCTTTCAGAAAGAATAAGCCCGGAACCTTTGAAATTGATGTAGTCAATAACAACAAATTTACCAAGATCACTGTAAAGAAGTTTTTCAATGATAATTTTTGTAGCAGGATCGTACTCAATAATATCTTCGAGCATATTTAAAGCCCTGTTGTAGAGAAAAGTGGTCTGGATATCCTTTGAACCCTCAAGCCAGGTTCGAAGTTCTTCTACCTGGCCGGAATTTATAGGATCTAAAAATTCATCTCTGCTATTCCATATACATCCATCCTTATAATCGTTCAGGAATTCAGGGATTTCAATATCCTCATAAATACAATTATCCAGAAACTTGGTAAAAGTTGCTTCAAATGGAACAGTAATACCTTTAGGGAGCCATAGAAAGTGCCCTATACCAAGTGAAGGGAATTCTTCATTTTCACTCCACCATACCAAAAATTCTCTTTTACCTGCACATTCATTCTGATAGATCTTTTCAGCGATAATATCCAGTTTACCTGAAGAAATATTTAAAAATTTTCCATCGATCATGAGTATACCACCTTATCCATTAACATGTCGTGAGTTTCCACTGGAACAGAATCAATAAACTGAAAATCATAGCATATTCCAAGAAGAAAAGTTTTGTTTTTCATCTGTAAGAGTATTTTGTCGTAGTATGCTTTGCCTCTGCCCATTCTGTTGTTATTTTTATCGAAAGCAACTCCAGGTATTATAGCAAGTTCAATACCACTGATATCTTCAAAAGGTTCACCGGAAGGTTCCGGGATATCGTAAAGATCGCCATTTTTCAAACAATTTATTCCGGTAAATCTTTTTAAGATCAGGTCATCTCCGTCTATTGAAGGTAAAATAAATATTTTGCGATCACTCCATCTGATGATGAGATCTCTTGTGTCCACCTCGTCATCCATGGCCCAACAGATAAACACAGTTTCAGCATTCTGAAAATGTACATCATCTTCGATCTTGTTCATTATAGAATCGGATTTGATCTTTCTGAGTTCCGGAGTTAATTCTTTTTTTAATTTCCGGATAAGTTTTCTTAGTGCTTTCTTTTTTAAGTAAATATCGTTGATCATTGAAATACCGTGAATTATTAATTCCTTTACTCTAAGTTATAAATATTGTATTTTATTCACAAGATAAATTAATTGACAATTTAGAATGGAAAACGGAAAATTGAAAATTACAGATGCACTGGAATTTATTAGAAGAACGATCGATACAGAAGATATTGAATATGCGATCGTGTTAGGAAGCGGATTGGGAGCTTTTACCGATAGTATGGATGAGAAGCAAATTCTAAAAACTTCAGAAATTCCAAATTATCCAGTTTCTACGGTATTGGGTCATGAAGGATCAATAGTCGTAGGAAAGCTTAACGGTATAAAATTGCTGGTGTTCTCAGGACGGATACATTTATACGAAGGTTACACTTATAATGAAGTGGTATTCCCTGTGGAAACAGTGTCCGGATTGAATATACCCAAGCTCATACTAACCAATGCGGCAGGATGTATCAATGATAATTTTCACCCGGGGGATCTTATAATTATTTCGGAAGCGGAAGATCCATTGTACAAACTTTCAGTCGAGAAATCGGTCAAAATAAGAACTTCTCAAAATTTGAACTACGATATCATAAAAGCATTTGAAAGATCTGATCTAAAAATACAGAAAGGTGTTTACGGGTTCATGACAGGACCAACTTTTGAAACGCCTTCAGAGATAAGACTGTTAAAAAAATTAGGGATAGATCTTGTTGGTATGTCAACTGTTCCGGAATTGATAAGATCATTAGAACTGAATATTGAAACCTCCGCCATCTCTCTGGTCACCAATTATGCGGCGGGAATATCTGATATAAAGTTATCTCATCAGGATGTTTTTGATACTGCAAAAAAGGCTCAGACTAATTTTGTTAACCTGTTACGTAATATCACTAAACTATGAATCATATACATATTTACAATTCACTTGAAAAATCATATATTTAAATAGCTTAAATTAACGCTCAGAAATGATACTTTGGAAAAGATAGCATATAAAACTATAGAAAGAAACAATCTTTACGAGATAGAGAAGATCAAAGGTTCCCGTTTTATAGGATCCATATTCAAGACTGAAAGCAAAGAAGAAGCTGAAGAACAGCTCGAAATGATCCGTAAGAAAAATTATAGTGCTACTCACAATTGCTTTGCATATACTGTCGGTATTGATCAGCCGGTTACAAGATTCAGCGATGATGGTGAACCATCAGGAACTGCCGGAAGACCGATGATGAATGTTCTTGAATCAAGTGGTTTGAGTAATGTACTTCTTGTAGTAACAAGATACTATGGAGGAACGAAATTAGGAACAGGCGGACTGATGAAAGCATATTCTGAAGCTGCCAAGGAAGTGATCTCAAACAGTAAAATAATTGATGTTGAAATTAAGATATCTGTTGAATTCGATTATGTTTATGACAGTACAAGTATGATAATGAACCTGATAAACAAATACGAAGCTGAAATAGTTGAGGAGAAATATGGAGATCAAGTCAGTATGAGGATCATGTTGAACAAAGCTTTTCTGGAGAGTTTTTCGGATGAGATATTTGATAAAAGTAATGGTAAAATAAAAACCAGGGATATATAAAATGGGACTAATCATAGTCTTGATCACTTCTTTTTTATTGATCGCCTTTTTTTGTGCGGCAGAGATTGCATTTTCAGCGGCCCATAGGGTAAAGATACGTTTATGGAAAAGATCAGGGAAACCGTTCGCTAGTAAAATAGAAAGCCTGATGATAGATCCTGATAAATTTTTAGTGCCGACACTTGTAGGTACTAATTTGGCAAGTGTGGCTTTTGCATCCTCATTAACATATTTATTATTGATGTTTAAGATAAGATCTTTTTCTCAGTTCGAAGTAGTTCTCTACGAATCCATAGCAATAGTGATTTTTGCGGAAGTAATACCTAAGATAATTTCTAAAAAATCAGCTGACAGTATGGTATTTTTTGTAATAATACCTTTTTTGTTTTTCAGATTTATTTTATCACCTCTTAATGTCCTAACAGGGAAGTTAAGCAGATTTATTATGAAATTAATGAAACTGCAAATAACTGATGATGAAATGTTGTTGGTAACCAAGCTGGATATCAGCAATATAATGGAGCATGCAATAAAGCATGATACCGTTGATCGAAAGGACGTGATAATAATAAGAAGGATAATGGAACTTAATGAGATTAAAATAAAAGAAATAATGACACACAGGAAAAGTATATTCGGAGTGGACATATCCAGTCCTGTGTACAGATTAAATAAATTAATCAAGATCACATCTCTTTCAAAGATAATCGTTTTCGACAAAGATCTAGATGATATTAAAGGAGTTATTTTTGTAAATGACACCTTAAATAAGATAAACTCCATAGAAGAAAAAATGAAACCCATCTTATTTGTACCTGAAAATGTCAGTGTACTGTCTTTGTTTAAAACCTTTAAAAAAGATAAAACATCAATCGCAGTAGCTATTGATGAATTCGGAGGCTGTACCGGAGTCGTAACCATGCATGATATTTTAGAATCTATTGTCGGTAAAGTTGATGATATACATGATAATGAGATCACGAACAGAGGAATAATCTATAGAGAAGAGCAAAAAATTTTGATCGTTAACGGGGATGCGGGAACAGATGACCTGAATAACATGTTTAAGAACTTAACGCATTTGGATGAGAATTTGGTGGATGAAGAATATGAAACTGTCAACGGATATTTGATAAATTACCTTCAGAGGATACCTGAAGAAGGTGAAGAATTTGTAATTAATGATTTAAAATTCAAGATAGCCAGATCCAAAAAGAACATGATACAGAACGTAATAATAAATTTACCGGAGTTATAATAATATGAGAGCATCAATAATAGGAATTTTGGTAGGAGTATTTTTATTACAGGCAAAGATCGGAGACTGGAGTACATATTGCTCAATATCAAGAGGAAATGATATTATATCCGCAAATAATATGATCTATGTTGCAACTGATGGAGGACTTATAGAATATGATGGATCAGAGAGCAATATATATGATACTGACAATGGGCTTTTTAAAATAAATACTACAACTGTCTGTGTTGATTTTAAGAACGTGGTATGGGCAGGACATTCAGACTGTACTATTTCACTGTTCGATCAGAATGGTCGTGGTATCGGGGCTCTTAGTGATATAGAAGAATATGGAACATACTTTCTCAACAGGTTGTATTCCTCACAAAATTATATATATGTTGCAGGTGACAAGCTTCTTGTAAGGTATACATATAATGATGCATTTGAAAAATACATTGTAACTGACAGCAATTTAATGACTGGAAATGTATCTGATGTGATCGTATCCGGTTCAGGTGGGGATGAATATATTTATATTGCAACTGATACCGGAGTTTACATGATCCAGGAAGAAAGTACGAACATTAGTTATATGAATAACTGGAGCCTTGTCTCAGGGTTTGATGCATCAACTCATATTAATAAATTTTTAGAGATAGGCAATGTCGTTGTAGCTCTAACAACAAACGGTATTTACACAATAGATGGAAGTTCGGTCGTTAAAGAAACACTCGCTGATAGTTTGGATATTATGTGGGGGCAGATATACAACAATGAATTTTATTATTTACAGAACTCAACCGATCAGATAATTTACAAATCTGACATATCTCTACTTTCGGCACCGGATGAGATCTACCGGACCACCGATCAGATCGCAGAGAGATTTTATATAGAGAATGACATAATATACTATACATCCAGATCAGGTTTCTCATTTACTGCAATTACAGGCGGAATTCCAACAGATCAAGAATTTAATTTACCTGCAGAAAAAGGGATCAAAAAAATTATTGTAACTCAGGATAATAAACTGCAGTATCTTACATCATTCGGATTTAGAAGTTTTGATATGATTTATGAGGAATTCAATGACGAGTATTATACAGAATCAAGGATCTGGCAGGCAAAGAATTTTATTGAAGATAACAACGGAAATGTATATATATGTACCTGGACAACAGGTGTAGCAAAATTTTCAAAAGAAACGGACGGATATGATTTTGATCAGAGATATATATTCAACGGTCCGTTATTTGCCAAATATCCAACACATCCCGGGGTTTGTAAAGATAATAACGGAGATCTATGGTTCACAAATTATTATAACACAGACCTGGATTCAACTATCGTTAAGATCAGTACAAATGGCACAATAACTCCTTATAAGTACTCAATTACAGATGGTGTACCTCCAAGCCCGTTCGAAATTTTTGTGGATAACCGTAACTGGCTATGGATAGGCAGCTCGTCCGAGCAGTTTAATGAAAGGGACGGTCTAACAGTTGGAAGGATTTTGGGAGATTCACTCGATATAAAAAATTTTACAGGATTAGGCGGGATTATCTCAATCAACCAGGATAAAAATAATTTTGTATGGATCGGAACCAATGCAGGAATAAAATACATTGATCTTAATTATCTTGATATTGACAGACCATCTGACCTTGAATCATATAATATCAGTAGTATCGTAGAAGGACCGGTCGGTAATATGATCTATGATATTGAAATTAGTGATGTGGATGAAAAATGGTTTGCAACAGATAAAGGTGTAAGTGTTTTATCCTCAGACAATACAGAATGGAGACATTTCGTACCGGCCAGCTATAAGGATGACGGCAGATTGGAGGGAAAGATCGTTTACGGATCATTACCTGATAATACTGTTACTGATATTGTACTGAGTTCAGAAAATGAGACAGCAATATTTTCATCTTACAACGGGATAACATTTTATGAAGATGAGAGTCTTGTGGATAAAGAAGAGCTGCAAAGTGATGAAATAGCTACAATACCATCACCATTTTTAAATGACGGTACTTCATTGGTTCATTTTATTTTTCCCGATAATACATACAACTCCGCTAAAATATTCAGCCTTAACGGAAAACTGATAAAAGGTGGAACAGGTAACAGTGTATTTTCAACTTCAGGTGGTTGGAACGGCAGGGATAATAATGGTGAGATCGTTTCTTCCGGTATTTATCAGATCGTAGCATATAATGATGAAGATCCTACTAAAAAGATAATCGGAAAAATAGCTATAGTCCGGAAGTAGTTGGGGTTAATATCTAAAAATCCAACGGACTAATGTATTTTTAGAAAGTCAATATTTCGATAAACTCAATATGACTTCTAATATCTAAAAATCCAACGGACACCCCAGATTTCATCAAACCTCTGCATATCGTATCCTTGAATTGTCTGATATCCATAATGCTCATTCAAGATGTAGGTTGTGTTATTAATATCATATTTGTTCTTCATGATATTATCTATTCCGAAAAATAACTCCAGATCAATTATCTTTACTCGCAGATTAAAACCGAGGTTGTTGATAATTTGCCTGTTATTATAATCTATGTAAAAATCAGAGTATTTATGAAGAACTGTAGTAGATATGTCAAGATTATCCTTGAAGTATTTTTTTGTAAAATTCAATGATGTTACAACTGTGGAATTGGGATCATTCAGGATCATATCAGAGTTGAATTTATGAGAAAAGTATATTTTTAATTTAAGATCACTGAAAATTTGAAGATCAAGTTTGCTTTTTGAGAATCTGTTCACTCCTTTGGCAAGATATCCTGAAAAGGTTTTAGATATATTTTTTTGATACTCTATAATATCTATACCTGAGTTTATTGAAACAGATATACCGGGAAGGTTAAAATTATTTCCAAGATATATTTCGTTCTGGAAATATTCAGATTCTATGACCGAATCAAGAATTCTGTAATTACCTTTGAATATGGAATGTTCAGAAGTAATTTCAAATCCTAAAGGTAAATTTTGATCCAGCTCAATATCTGCGGAAAAGGACTCCCTGCTAAAGTCAGAGTATAAAAAGAAAGTTTTAAAATATGCACTGAATGAACTAAATGTTCTTTGATATGAAGGTTCTAATGAAAATGATGTTTCACCCCGGAGATCTCTATAGCTGTAATGATCCAGCTGTGAATTTAATAGGAAGGAGTTCTTTGAATCATCATAAGAGAATCGGTCATAGATCCTGAAATTCCTGTTATCATGATCAAAATGATCATTTCTGTGAGAGTTAATAAAAGAAAGAGTATTAACATATTTATTATCTGCTCCTGAATCTGAATTCAGTTTTAATAAAAATCTAGTCTCTTCAGGTTTATATTGCGCAGAGTCCAAAGAAAGATCAAAAATATCCTCTTTTAAATAAGATGCTTCAAAAACAGGTTTAAAAAAGAATATGGACGGTAAATTGATCTGTAAGTTGTAATTCTGCTTCTGATAGGGGTATTTAAAATTATCTGATGATTCTCTGTGGTCTCTGTAATCTGTTATCTCAGCATAAAGAAGAAAAGATGTGTCTTCATTAAAATTTTGACCTAAGTGCATTGATATATTTCTATGGTTATAAAAAGCATCTCTGTAAACCATTTCTGTTACTGGTACAGTTGTATCATATTTTTTTGTGCATATATAAATGGCAAGTGAGGAACTGCCTGCCGGGGAATCATCTATAACGATATTATCGATCCTGTCCAGTGATAAAGAGGATAAATTTATTAAACCGGAATTAAAATTAGATACTGGAACATCATCTATATAAATAATAGTTGTCAGGAGGTCTTTACCCAATGATCTTATCTGAGACACCTGACCCGTGTGACCGTAACTTAGACCATGAAGTGTTGCAATTTTATCCAGAACACCATAAATGTCTCTTGCAGGTATATTTTTGATATCAGAAGAGGTAAAGTGGTATTTTTTTGAATATGCAAGGAGATGGAAAAATAATAAAAAGAAAGTGGTGTATTTTATAATATAGTTTATCATTAAAATTCAGGTAAGAAGTTAAGGCAGAACAGGTTCTCTTTTGAAACCTGTTCTGTCAGAATAATTTCTAAAAAGTTACCATTCATCGCCTTCGGCTTCAGCATTTAAAGTAATATCTATAACAGTTCCCTGGGTAACCTTTTTACCTTTTACAATTGACTGGGCAATAATCCGGTCAAATCCTTTATCGATGTCTGTTACTTTGGTAACTTTTCCGAGTTTTAATTTAGCATTGGCGATCTCTTCTTTTGCCTTAGCCAATGATTTGTTGTACAGATTAGGGACTGTGGAATATTTTATTGATGGACCTTCACTTATCAATAACCTGACTCCGTCCACATTATCGATCTCCTGACCAAAAGATGGAGAGTACTGGATCACAAAACCCTTTTTTATATTATCATTAGGTTCAAAATCCTTAGTAATGTTATCAATACCGATATCATTGAGTTTTAATACAGCTTCATTTAATTCCATTTTTTCAAGATCAGGCATTGTAATGGCTGTTTCGATAACGATATCCATTCCAGGTTCATCAAAAAGATCTTCACCTTCATCTCCCTCTTCTTCAGCTATTTCTTCATCCCTTTTGGAGACGGTAAGTTTAACAGCATCACCTTTCAGTACTTTAAAACCAGGAAGGGGAAACTGTTTAATGATCACTCCTGCCTGAACTTTGTCTGTCATTTCCTCTTCAAGCATCATTTTAACATCGAATTCGGCAACAGCCTGCTGTGCCTCATCCACTGTTAAATTTAGCATATTTGGCAAAACAACGATATTATCCTCATTTCCTTTATTAAATACATTATCAGGGAAAATCTTAGAGATGTTTATCGTATTTGTGGCAAAAAGAACGAACATTACTGCAGTGATTACTATCGATGTTAGAAATGAAATTACAAAAGACTTCATAACGGTTACCTTTTATTTAAACATTTAATATTATTTTCAATTTTCATTTATTTAACTATTACTCATTTTTTTAATATATTTTTTTGCGTATTGAGTTTTTTTCCAGAACTTTCCACCCAGGTTCTCAATAGCCAGGAACGATTCAAAGAAAACACCCGCAGATTTTTTATCCCCTATAGATGCTTTGATAATTCCGGCATGATAAAGTAAGTCAGGATATAGATAATAACTTTCTTTCGGGATCTCTCTTAAAGCTTTGGTACTCAATTTATTCGCAACAGGATAATCACCTAAATTATAGAAGATCCATGCAGCCGTATCATTATATGCAGGATCATTAGGATCGTATTGCAGGATATTATTGATCAGGTTAAGAGCTTCAGTCATATTTCCATCATTCTCAGAAAGAAATTTAGCATAATCATACTCAAATTCTATTTTTCCTGGGAAAAGTTTTAATCTGTTCTTCAATTCATCCTGAATTACATCAGTAAATCCTTTTTGAGAATAAGTGAATTTTTCATCAATGAACCTGAAAGTATTCTCATTATACTTTCCCTGATGGTACAATAGTTTAGCTCTTGAAAGAGCTTTTTCATCTCCTGAAAGCAGATACAGATAAAAGTATGCATTTGCCATATCAGGATCAAGTATTGTAGCTATTTTGAACTGTTTAGCAGCGGCTGTGTTCATTTTCTTCAGATAGAACAATTTACCAAGATGAAAGTAATGTTCCGCATTTGTTTTTTCGTTTTCAATAGCTTTTTCAGCGTACTGAATAGCGATGGAATTATTGGATAAAGCCATCTCCATTTCGCTCAAAGCCGCATAAATCATTCCTACTATCACGGGATCTCTGAAATTAGCGAGCTTAGCATTGATCATATACTTCTCAAGCTCTGCGAATCTGTTATCTAAAAGATATGAACTTACTACGATCTTGAGATCATGTATATCCGGAGCAAGTTCAGCATTATTTAACTGGGACGAGTAATGAAGCGCTTTTTTCAACTTATTTCTGTTTAAAAAACTTTCTGCAAGATGAACATAAATGTGGGACAGCTGAGGAAATCTCATAGCAATGTCCACATATATATTTTCGGAAGAATTAAAATATTTATTTTCCGAGAAATTAATCGCTAAGCTAAAATTCTCAAATATGTCTTCAAATTCCTGTGCACCTTGTGAAATAAGGATGTCTTCATGATCTTTCATATTTAAAAACGTAATAGTTTCATCATAGTTGTCTGAAAGAGAAGTTCTGTAAAGTATCTGACCCTGAGGGTTCATAATAGTGACCATCGGATAATATTCGTAGCCGTTCATCGGATCAGTGGATAAAGAATCGACTTTTGTTAAAAGCGGTATGAATTCAGAATTGATCTTCTTTATTATCTTCTGATCGTTAAAGATATTTATTTTTGGCTCAAGCTGTTCTGAATTTGTAATGTAAGCAAGAATATTCAGATCACCTTCTTTTGCAAAACGGGTCGCCTCTTCAAAATCGTAGACCCAGTTGATCTCTGGTCTTATGTAGTCTTTTCCTGCCCGGAAAAGTTTTATATGTTCTATCAGTTTAGCTAGAACATGTTTTGGCTGTACACCGTATTTCCATGATATAAAACTTACATCCTGATTAAAGAATAGAACAGCAGGGAATTTATCAACTCTGAAACTTTTGAAAAAATTCTTATTCTTGTTTATATCCAGTGTAAGAAGTATCATTTCTTTGAAATTCGACAAAAAACTAGGATGAAAAATGGTCTCTTTTAAGAATTTTTGAGAAAGTTTAGAATTACTGTCTGACCCTATGACCATTATAGGATATTCAAAATCAATTGCAAGATCTTCAGCATCGGTAAAATCTTTAGCTGTTTTGTACTGAGCATCATCTCCGTGTTCTTTCAAAGATACAATTGAGCGGTATTTGTCGATACCGTCTGACAGGAAAGATCTAATAACATTAACATCCTGAACATTGCCGATCTTATTTTCAAACGAATCAATAAGGTCTTCTTTATCAGTCAGCATCACCAGAGACGGATAATGGTTTATGTTATACTTTTCAGCAAGTTTATCATCAATATTTCTGTAAAGTTTAAGAGCTACAACTGAATTCATAAGTGTTACAAGTGACGGATCAGTGAAAGCAAGATCAAAGAAAACAGACGGAAGATTTTCTTTATCAGAGAAATAAAGTAGTAAAGGTTTATTTTCATTCTCGGCCATTTTCCGTGCAACATCGATAGTTGATGTCCATGAAACCGTATTCTCAACAGATCTCGATCTTAGTTTGAGAGAGTCAGATAAATTCAAATATTTTAGAATTGATCTGTACGAATCCTGAAGTTTAATATCGTTTGAATATTTTTCAAGACCCTGAGTTACATATTTTAATGCATCTTCAGGATTACTTTCAAATAAACTCAAATGAGCTAATTTCAGGTATTTTTCAGCCGATTGATCCGGCCATTTATTCAGCACTGAAGCAGCCTTTTTTACATCATTGTTCCTTTTATAAAGTTCAACAGCAAAGGAAAGGACTTCCTTATTTTCTGCAACGATGCTTAAAGTACTGTCGATAGATTCATAAGCTTTGGAAAAGTTGCCCATGTCAGAGAATATCTTGGTTTTTTCAAAATATGCTCGATAATTTTGTGAATAAGCCTCCAGGGATCTGTCCAGCATATCTATTGCTTTTTCACTGTCATTGGTCAGATTGTAAAATGTTGCAGCGGTCTGGGTTAGTGAAAGTATTTCATCAGGATACTTTTCAGCTGCATAATAAGCAGTTTTCGCCTCCAGAGGAATAGAACCATTTTCCCTGTATACATTCAAAAGGCACAGGTCAAGATAAATATTTGACATGCCTCTTCTTTTGGCCAGATTGAATAGGTAAATAGAGCTGTCCAGTTGAGTTATCGAACTTGGGAACAGCGAATATGCCAATCCTAAATAAAAAATAGCTTCAGGTGACTTTGGATTATTTTTCAGTAGATCTCTATAAGAAACTTTTATTTTTTCACTTTGAAGTCCGGTAGCAGATGAAATATAAAAATAATGTTCTTTGATATCATCCAGATCTTTATCCTCAGAAGTTTTATCATGTGCAGATAATAGATCTCCTCTAAAGTAATCCAGTTCATAGTCTGAATACTTGCTCTTAATGAATGTAAAATAAATTATCACTCCCAGAAAAACCAGGATAAGCCCGATACCTAAATATTTAAAAAAATTAGAATCTGATTCACCCAGTCTAACCTTGTTAGAGCTCAAACTTGGTTGATAAGATGTATCTACATGTACATTATATACCTTTATTTTTTCATCAATGTTCTTAAGCTTCTTTAATCCAAGGAAACTCGTCTTTATTTCATTCTGATTGCCGAGTAATCTAAGCACAGCATGTGAAATACAGATACCACCCGGTTCAGCCAAAGGTCTTAAACGTGCGGCAATATTTACTCCGTCTCCAAAAATATCATTATCCTGAAATATCACATCTCCAAGATGAATACCGATCCTAACCCAAAGTTCTCTGCTTTTTGGAACTGATGCATTTCTTTCAGCAAGTCTTTTCTGAAGCTCCTGAGCAGAATATACAAGCATCACAGCACTTTCGGATTCGATTAAGATCTCGTCTCCAATGTGCTTTATGATCTTACCTCCAAATTTTTCAACGATATCTTTTACGAGATCTTTATGTTTTTGGAGCAACTTTAATGCTTCTGTTTCATCATGCTGCATTAAGGTAGTGTACCCTACAATGTCCGTGAACATTATAGCTCGAAGCTTTCTTTTCGTATTGCCGTCTTCCATATTACGATCTTATTTTAAATAATTTTCATAATTAACTTAGTCGCTTTTGAGTACAAGCGAATTAAGATGTTCACACTTTTAACTACGTATTACGAATTAAATGAAAAATATAAATATTTAATTAAATAATGCAATCAAAAAGAAAATTAAATCGCACTCATTTAAAGTGCGATCTAAAGATCTAATTATTTCTCATTTTTCTTCTTTTCTTCCAGCAGCAACTCTTTTCTCGCAAGTTTTATCCTGCCCTCTTTATCTTTACCCAGGTATTTTACCCTTATAACATCACCTACTTTTATGTAGTCATCAATATTATTGACTCTTTCGATCGCGATCTCAGAAACGTGTACCAGACCTTCCTGTCTTGGCAATATCTCGACGAAAGCACCGAAAGGTTTCACTGATTTTACTACAGCATCATAGATCATATCTTTTTCAGGTTTTGCGAACATTTTCTTAATATACTCCAATGCTCTTTCCCCATTTTCTCCATCGGATAATATTTTAACAAGACCGTCATCATTGATATCTACTTTAACATCAAATTCAGCGATAATTCCTTTAATTGTTTTTCCTCCGGGGCCTATTAACAAAGCAACTTCATCTTTTGGTACGTTATAGTTAAGTATTCGAGGTGCATGTTCTGACAGGTTCTCTCTTGAGTCTTTAATTGTATCATTCATAATACCGAGAATGTGCTCTCTACCAGCTTTTGCCTGTATAAGAGCAGACTTCATGATCTCTATGGAAATACCCTGGATCTTAATATCCATTTGATATGCACAAATACCATCCATAGTACCTGTTACTTTGAAATCCATATCACCAAGATGGTCCTCATCTCCAAGAATATCAGAAAGGATCACTACGTCATCACCTTCTTTGATTAGTCCCATTGCAATACCGGATACCTGCTTTTTGATCGGAACACCGGCAGCCATCATTGCCAGAGAATTTGAGCAGACTGATGCCATTGATGAAGAACCGTTAGATTCCAGGATCTCAGATACAAGTCGGATAGTATAAGGGAATTCTTCTTCATTAGGAATTACCGGATAAAAAGATCTCTCTGCAAGGTGTCCATGCCCGATCTCTCTTCTCGATACACCCATAATTCTTTTTACTTCTCCAACTGAGAATGGAGGAAAATTGTAGTGAAGATAGAATTTTTCATCTTCTTTCTGATAAATATTCTCAACCATCTGAGAATCTGAATCTCCACCCAGCGTACAAACACCAAGACTCTGAGTTTCACCTCTGGTAAACAGGGCAGAACCATGTACTCTTGGAAGTACGTCCAGTTCGCAAGTGATCTGTCTTATTTCATCAGGTTTTCTGCCGTCAATTCTTTTTTTACTCTTGATAATGCTAGCTCTGACGATATCTTTCTCAAGGTCATGCATTATCTCATGGAAGATCTTTTTCTGATCAGGAAATTCTTCAGCCAGTGCTTCGTCAACTTCTGCATAAAGGATTCTTCTCGCTTCATTACGTTCTTCCTTTATTTTTATTTTTGTAAATTTTTCGATCTGTTTTTTTGATAATTTTACGACCTTCTTTTTAATATCATCAGGTATTTCTGGGATATCGAATTCAAATTTTTTCTTCCCGAATTCCTTTATGATCTTTGCCTGAAAATCACAGATGTCGTCTATTATCTTTTGTCCGAATTCTACAGCTTCCAAAAGTTCAGTTTCAGAAATTTCTTTTGATTCACCTTCAACCATAGAAATAAATCCTTTTCCACCACTGAGGACCAGTTCGATATCGCACTTTTTCATCTGGTCTGTTGTTGGATTTGCAATAAGCTCTCCATCCAAACGTCCGATCCTAATACCTGCAACAGGTTCTGAAAAAGGAATATCTGAAAGATTAACAGCAAGAGATGTTCCGATAATACCGAAAGTATCCATCATCATATTTCCTTCGGATGAGAGTACGTTACAGATCACCTGAACTTCATTTTTGAAACCTTCAGGGAATAAAGGTCTTATCGGCCTGTCAATTATACGGGCACTTAAAATTTCATTATTTGAAGGTCTCGCTTCTCTTTTTATAAATCCGCCTGGAATTTTCCCTGATGCGTACATTTTTTCTCTGTATTCAACAGTCAAAGGGAAAAAATCATATCCTACTGCAGGTTCTTTGTTCCCGCATACTGTTACCAGCAGCATATTGTCTCCATATTTTACAACTGCTGCACCATTTGCCTGTCTTGCCATTTTACCGGATTCGAGGACCAATTCCTTATCACCCAGCTTCATTTTCTTTGAAAAAAACATTGTTTCTCCTATTTATTTTTTAATTTTTTATTTCATTTCTTATGTTCGGCGACCATAGGGATGCAACCATACATTGTCGTCCTGAATTTATTACAGGATATTTACTTCAGATGTTGTAAACTACTACCCTACTAACAACTGATAACTTGTCACTTATCACTTATCACTGTCTTTATATTCCTTTGCATAATTCACGTAACTTAATGCGTGTTTGTACAATTTATCCTCTGTATCTTCAGGTAATTTTCTGATAACCGTTGCAGGTACACCTGCGATCAGTGAATAATCCGGAAATTTCTTGTGTTCCAACACCACAGCACCCGCAGCAACGATAGAATTTTTACCTATCTTAGCATCATCAAGTACAGTAGCTCCCATACCGATCAACGTATTATCAGCTATTTTACACCCGTGTAAAGTAACTGCATGTCCGACAGTAACATTATTACCGATGACTAAAGGATACCCCTCGGTCTGGTGAAGACAACAATTATCCTGAATACTTACATTTTCACCAATGATCACATCATCAACATCTGCCCTGATAGTAACATTGAACCAAATACTTGAACCCTTTGCAATTTTTACTCTTCCGATAATATCTGCAGACGGTGCAACAAATACATCTTCAGCAATATCAGGTTTTACACCTTTAAATTCATAGATCATTGCTTAATTCCCTTATAGTTTATCTTAAGCTTACCATTTTTCATTTTTTGCTTCAACGTTTATTGTAATATCAATTACGTCCCTTGTTCAACTTCTTTACCTTTTTTTACTGACTGCCCTATGATCCTGTCGAATCCCTTATCTATATCAGTGACTTCAATGATCTTGCCGACTTTTAGATCTGCATCATTTATCAGTTGTTTTGCCTTTGAAAGGGACATGTTATATAGATCCGGCATTATCGAATATTTCACTTCAGGTCCTTTACTTATGACCAGGACTACACCATCCTCATTGTTAGCATCATCTCCAAATGAGGGTGTCGTATTGATTATAATGTCTTTCTCAACATTATCACTGAATTCCTGCTCTTTTGTTATCTTGGTAATGCCAATGTTATTGAGCTTTGAAACGGAATCATCAACTTTAATATTTTTCAGATCGGGCATCTTTACAGTAGACTGAAGTTTTTTAATGAATCGTTCTACCCGATAATCTTCACCGCTTTTATTGGTACTTATTTTCAAATATTGTTTTAGATCCTGTATACAGCTAGGGTAATCATTCAGTTTGTAGTATGCAAAACCTCTGTTATAATAAACCTCCTCGAGTGTGGGGTCTATTTTTAGAGCTTTGGTAAAGTATTTGACAACATTATCATACTTTTTCAGATCATAATATACCAAACTTGCGTTGTTATAGATCATAGCTAAGTCAGGATTTAGCTTTATACCTTTGTTGAAGTCCTTTATAGCTTTATCATGCTCTTTCATTGCGAAATAAACAAGACCTCTGTTGTTATATATTACAGCTATATCAGGATCAAGCTTTATAGCCTTTGTATAATACTTTTCTGCAACATCATACTGTTCTTTTTTATACGCTTCATACCCCATTTCGAACCAATCACCGGATTCAAGTGATCGGGCAATTTTTTTACTGTTCTTCTCAAAACCTTTATTATGCTTCTTAAGTTCTTTGATCTGCCTGGTGAGTTCATCGTTAAGTTTTTTCTGCTCTTCAAGAGTCTTCTTGAGCTGAGAATCACTGGAAATATTACTCAACCGCTCATCAAGGAATTTCGTGTCAATTTGTGCTTTGATCTGAACTTCTATGGCAAAAACATCGTTAACAACTTTTTTCTTGGTGGATATAATATCTGTTTTTAAAATTCCAGCTGTGTAAGTTTGGATCTCATCCTTAGTCACAATATGATCCAATACTGTTATGTTGGATTCAAGGTATGTTCCAACTTGTTCAAGAGCGTTTCTTTTAGCATCATTTACAGCAAATTTCTTAGCATCATCAACAGTTATTCCTGAACCGATATAAGATACTCCAATGCATTCGATAGTAATTATTTGGTCTTCAAGCAAGATTGAGTTGTCACCAACCAATGAGATCACTAGGATCAATATGAAAGCTAATATTTTTTTATTCATAACATTTCTCGCACTAATATTTTGGTTCGAACCCTAAGGTTTTGATCTGCTCTCTAAATTCCTGTGCGTCACCATCTTTATTCTTATTCAGCTTCAAATACTCGTTGTTTTCAAAACAATGTTCCCCAAGACCTTTCCAGTCCTGACCGGATAGAACAATCGTTAAAGCCAGAACAACAAATATGTTAAAGAAGATCTTCAATTTATAATTTGTATCCTAATTTGTACATTTTCTGCGAGAATAACGGTATCGGAAATCCCATTACACTGAAGAAGCAACCATCTATCTTTTTTATGAACTTTGATCCATATCCCTGAATACCATAAGCTCCTGCTTTATCAAAAGGTTCATGAGTATCAAGATAGTCATGAATCTGTTCATCTGAAAGTTCATAAAATTCTACTTTAGTTTCGGTGAATTCTTTGATCTCTTTTTTTACGTAGCCGTCGAAAACATATAGAGAAGTGAAAACACTGTGAATATTTCCGCTGAGAAGTTTTAGCATGTTAAAAGCATCATCCCTGTCAACAGGTTTATTCAGTATTTTATCATCGATCACAACAATTGTATCAGAAGCGATGATCATTCTTTCATGAAACATTTTTTCTTTGATAGCCTCAGCTTTCTGTTCTGCAAGATCTATAACGATATCGCCAAACCCCGTGATTCCCCTGTGAACTTCTTCAATATCTGCAGGACGTACAGAAAATTTTAATCCTATATTTTCAAGAAGTTCTTTTCTTCTCGGAGATTTTGAAGCTAATATTATATTTCTATCATTAAGTTTCATTTTTTGTCTCCGCAGGTTGAAACCTGCGGTTAAGGTTGTTATATCCCGTCGGGATAATTAATATATGATCTCTCTTCCGTCAGGTGCTGTAATAGTAACTTTGTTAGAAGTATCACTGTCCGGATTTTTCTCAACTCTGCCAATAGTTTTTGCTTCAATTGCAAATGATCCTGCAATCGCTATTATTTTTTCAACAAGATCCTCCGGAACGATAAATTCCATTCTGCTTCCCATGTTAAAAACCTGATACATCTCAGGATAATCAGTACCTGAAGATTCTTTTATCAGTTCAAACAAAGGCGGAATTTCGATCATTGAGTCTTTTATGTAGTGAACACCTTTACCAAATGACCTGCACTTGACCTGCCCACCACCACTGTTATGAATTATACCATGAATTTTATCTCTACCAATTTTATCAAATATCTTTTTTAATACCGGAGCATAAGTTCTGGTCGGAGATAATACAGCCTCTCCAACAGTTAAGCCGCCATGTCCGAAATCATCGGTCAATTTATATTTTCCGCAATAAATATATTCTTTGTCGGTAGCATCAGCATAAGATTCGGGATATTTTTCAATGTATATATCAGTGAAGACATCATGTCTTGCAGAAGTTAGACCATTTGATCCCATTCCGGAATTGTATCGATCTTCATAGGTTGCCTGACCGTAAGATGCCAATCCTATAATAACATCTCCGGGTACGATATTTTCGTTATCTATTACATCTGATCTTTTCATTCTGGCTGATAAAGTAGAATCAACGATAACTGTTCTCACAAGATCTCCCACATCTGCAGTTTCACCACCACAGCTGTAAATGCCTATACCGTTATTATTCAGCATTGAAAGAACTTGTTCGTATCCATCTATTATTTCACCAATTATCTCACCTGAGACAAGATGTTTATTTCTTCCGATAGTATTTGAAAAAAGCATATTATCAGTAGCACCTACAGCGATAACATCATCAATATTCATGATTAACGAATCCTGAGCGATCCCTCGAAAAACAGAGATATCACCTGTTTCTTTATAGTAAATATATGCCAGAGATGATTTCGTCCCCGCCCCGTCAGCATGCATGATATTACAATAGTCAGGGTCATTACCCAGTTTATCTTCAATTATTTTACAAAAAGCACCGGGGAATATTCCCTTATCGGTGTTTTTTATAGCTGTATGAACTTCACTTTTTGAAGCACTGGCACCACGTTTGAGATATTTTTCATCGTAGTTAGTCAAGTTTCATTCCTCCGATAAGTGATTTTATATCTGAAATGTTCCTGTCTTTCATTATTTCTTTCAAATCCTTCACTATATTCAAAGCGGCTAAAGGATTTGTAAAATTAGCAGTTCCTACCTGTACAGCAGTAGCTCCTGCCAGCAGGAATTCAATAACATCATCGGCAGAAGTTATTCCACCCATTCCTATCAATGGGATCTTTACTGCTTTTGAGCATTTGTATACAGCCTGCAATGCTACCGGTTTAATACCCGGACCACTATATCCAGCTACAATTGATCTTACTTTAGGTTTGAAGGTTTTGGTATCTATAGCCATACCGAAAAGAGTATTTATCAATGATAATGAGTCTGCCCCGGCATCCTCAACAACCTTTGCAATAGTGGTAATGTCAGTAACGTTAGGTGACAACTTTACCATCATGTGCTTACTATAAACCTTTCTGACTTCTCTAGTAACTTCGGCAGCAACTTTTGGATCAGTTCCAAAAGCAACTCCACCTTCTTTGACGTTTGGACATGAAATATTTACTTCTATCCCGTCAATGCAGTCAATTTCATTAAGTTTTTCCGCTACCATGATATAATCTTTCAGTTCTTTACCGGCAACATTTACGAATACAATAGTCTTAAAATTTTCAATGACCGGTATTTTTTTAGATATAAAATCATCAAGGCCAAGATTAGCCAATCCGATTGAATTCAACATACCGTATTCTGTTTCAGCAATACGTGGTAAAGGATTTCCGATCCTTAATTCCGGCGTAATAGCTTTAGTTACAATACCTCCAAGGTCACCAATATCATAAAGTTCAGTATATTCGTCTCCATACCCAAAAGTTCCTGAAGCAGTCATAATGGGATTTTTCAATTTAATATTGTTCCCAATATTTACGGTAGTTTTAGCCATAAAAAGTCCTAAATAAAATATTTTTGATTATTTTTTCACGATCGTGAGTGTATGTACTTATATCTATATCCATAATTAATTTATGCTAAATATAAATATATATGGCTAAAAAGCAAGTAATAATATTAATAATGGGATTTTAGAGTGATTTTCTTAAGCATAAAAAAGAGCCGCAAATGCGACTCTTGGTTGTAAAGGTAGATTATTTATTCCTTATCGCAAGGGGTTGGAACCCCTTGTTCTCAATTCGTCCCCCTGAACTCGATTCAGGGTCTTATTTTTACGATTTTATTTACATTAGTGACATTTGTCCCCTGAGAAGTAACCAAGTGTTACGCGGTAGTAAATATTTCTTCATTTTATCACTTCCGGATT
>JAFGVM010000024.1 GCA_016937995.1 Candidatus Delongbacteria bacterium | reverse complement strand
CTTCGAGTCCAGAATCCACTAAAACAAGGATTGAAACTACCTATCTCTGTCTCTTTGTCTTTCTTTCTCGATCCACTTCGAGTCCAGAATCCACTAAAACAAGGATTGAAACCAAAGTCTACGTATAGAGAATATTTCTCCAGTCTTCTTCGAGTCCAGAATCCACTAAAACAAGGATTGAAACAACGGTAAAAAAGTATATAAAGTAATAGACAAATGCACTTCGAGTCCAGAATCCACTAAAACAAGGATTGAAACTTACTAAGCTATGACTAATAAAGGGGTAACAAAATGCTTCGAGTCCAGAATCCACTAAAACAAGGATTGAAACACTCCTCTCTATCTTTAACATCTCGACAATACCAGCTTCGAGTCCAGAATCCACTAAAACAAGGATTGAAACAATACGTAACAAAATTAAAATCAGTACCAAAAAAACTTCGAGTCCAGAATCCACTAAAACAAGGATTGAAACCGGTAGTAAATCTTTTTTAAATCCCTAAATATTGACATTTTTATATTTATAGCTTATTTTAACGATTGTAAGAAAACAATTTAGCTTATAAGTTCATAATAATAGGTACCGGCATTATTATTGACCGTGTTCATTAATTAAAGCAGTGTAGCTTATGAAGAACTTTATCATAATTTTAATATCCCTGATCGTAATATCCTGTGGAAGTAAATATGTTAACGTTGAAACCCAGCGTTATAATGTTAGAGTTAAACAACTTTACAAGCAGGATGGAATATTAATTGTTTATTATCTTAAAGATGAATTTAAAGGTGCAAAAATAACAGATAAAGAAGATGAAATAGAAATTACAGAAGAATCATCAATTTATGACCCTATACTGATCATCACTGAGAAAGCAAGTGTGAATGAATTACGCGGAACTAAAGATGTGCTGGAGTTAAAATATAATCTGGTGTTGCCAAAAGGTTATGTGATAAAAGATAAGGAATAAAGTTAAGTATTATATTTATGTAAGTAAAAAAAAGGGCATGAAGCCCTTTTTTTATTTGTAAAATTCGATCACTTTCTCTGTGATATAATTAATTTCCTCATCCGTCAGATCAGGATGCATTGGTAATGAAATTATATTCTCAGCTACCTTTTCAGAAACCGGGAAACTTCCTGCAGGATAGTTATTGTCCTTGAACGCCACCTGTAAATGTAAAGGAATAGGGTAGTGGATAGCATTCGGGATATTATTATCGAATAAATGTTTTTGTAATTCATCTCTGTTTTTTACCTGGATAGAGAACTGATGATAAATATGGTAATTGTCTTTATCCTCATAAGGCAGAATTGCTACTTCACTCAGAGCTTTCTTATATTTCTCGGCATTTATTCTTCTTCTGCTGTTCCATTCATCCAGATATTCAAGTTTTATTGCAAGTATAGCAGCCTGGATCGAATCAAGTCTTGAGTTCACTCCTACTACCTGATGCTTATACCTTTCGTTCTGACCGTGATTAGCGATCATTCTAAGTTTGCCGACCAGTTCATCATCATTCGTTAGAATTAGTCCGCCGTCACCCGCTGCTCCAAGATTTTTTGCCGGGTAGAAACTAACTGTTGCCATGTGTCCGATAGACCCTAATTGTTTTCCTTTATATTTAGCCCCGAATCCCTGAGCATTGTCCTCTATAACTTTCAGATCATATTTAACAGCAATTGCCATTATCTTATCCATATCGGCAGACTGTCCGTAAAGGTGTACAGGAATTATCGCTTTTGTTTTTTCTGTAATAACACTTTCTATCAGGTCTGCGTCAATATTGTAAGTATCAGGCTTTACGTCTACAAATACAGGTTTTGCACCCAGTATTTTAATTGTTTCAGCAGTGGCAATGAATGTGAATGGAGTTGTTATAACTTCATCACCCGGCTCAATACCGGCTGCCATCATTGTGATCTGAAGAGCATCGGTTCCGTTAGCACAACCGATAGCATGTTTTACACCTATATATTCTGCTGCTTTCTCCTCAAAGTTCTTAAGTTCAGGACCTCCAATATACCAACCCCCGGATAATACTTCAAGAACCTTCGGTTCAACTTTTTCTTTGATCTGGGCATACTGCTTGACCATATCAACCATTTGAATTTTCATTCTGATATCCTTAATAAGTTATAAAAAAAAGGGCGTATGAATACGCCCTGAATTTGTGTCTATTCTTCTTCTTCCTGACCTTTTGAAGCCTCATATTTCTCTACGATCTTAGCTTGAACATCGTAAGGGACCACTTCATAATGACTGAATTCAGTCACGAAAGATCCTTTTCCCTGTGTCATTGTCTTAAGAGTTGTAGAATATCTGTACAGCTCACTTAAAGGTACTTTTGCAGTAATAACCTGCTTTCCGCCTTTAGCTTCCATTCCTTCAGGTCTTCCTCTTTTTGAAGAAATATCTCCCATGATATCACCTGTATAATCTTCTGGACAGGTAACAACAAGTGTGTTGATAGGTTCAAGAAGGATAGGTGTAGCTTTTTTGAAAAGGTCTTTAAAACACATTCTTGATGCAATTTTGAAAGCCATCTCAGATGAATCAACGTCATGGAACTTACCGAAGAAAAGTTCAACTTCAAGATCGATAACTTTTGATCCTGAAATAACTCCATCTACAAGAGTTTCATTAACACCTTTTTCAACAGCAGGTATAAATCTTGAAGGTATTGAACCACCTACGATAGCGTCAACAAAATTGTATCCTTCACCTCTTTTTCTAGGTCTCAATCTCATGTGAACTTCACCGAACTGACCCTTACCACCAGATTGTTTCTTATGTCTGTAAGAACCCTCAGAAGTTGAAGTGATAGTCTCTCTATAAGGGATCTTTGGTTCCATCACGTCTATCTCTATACCGAATCTGTCCCTAAGTTTTTCAATGATAGTATCAATATGCTTTACACCCTGACCGTGGATAATAGTTTGATGTAACTCAGGATTGATCTCATATCCGAAAGTAGGATCTTCATTAGAAAGTGCAGTCAGTGCCTGACCGATCTTTGCATCATCTTTTTTATCCTTTGTTCTAACTGCTTCCCAGATAAGGTGGTTTGGAAGTTCTATAGGTTTAATAGTATAATTTACTGATTTGTCGAATAATGAGTCATTGGTCTTACTGTACTTAAGCTTTACAACTGCCCCAATATCTCCGGCATATATTTCAGGTACTTCATTTCTTGATTTGCCTGTAGAGATAGAAACCTGTCCGATCCTTTCAGAATTTGCTTCATTATTCTTAACGTCAGTTGCACCGCTTAATTTTCCTGTGATCACTTTGAAATATGACATATCTCCAACGTGTGCCTCAGCTACAGTTTTAAAGATGAATGCTGAGAAAGGCTTACTTTCATCAACAGCAACTTCAATATCCTCACCTTTCTGAACACATAATGTTTTGTGCTCGAGAGGTGAGAGGAAAATATCAATGAATTTATTTACTAAAAGTCCGATTCCTGTTCCTTTGATAGCACTACCGCAGAATACAGGATTTATCATACCTTCAAGAAAAGCTTTTCTGAATCCGTTATTGAAATCCTCAGGTGAAAGGTCTTCCTCTTCGAAGAACTTTTCCATTAGAGCTTCATCTGTACTTGCAATGTTCTCAACCAGAGCTGATCTTATCTCCTGAGCTTTATCAACCATATCTCCAGGTATGTCATGAGCTACTGATTTTCCGTTTTCATTCACATACATTTTCATATCAAGAACATCTACGATACCCTTGAAATTCTCTCCGGATCCAACAGGGAACTGGAATTCTGTAACTGAACTTGAAAAAGCTGTTTTTAAATTACCGATCACTTTGTCGTAATCAGCATTTTCATAATCACACTTATTAACGAATATAGCAACAGGTTTATTCATTTGTGCTGCAATTTCAAAACCGTTCTCTGTTCCAACTTCTGTTCCTTGAGTACTTGCTGCTGAAACAGTTACTAAAACTGTGTCACTTACTTTTATTGCACCATAAGTTTCACCTATAAAATCAGCATATCCAGGGCAATCGATAAGGTTTAATTTTGTGTTCTTGTGCTCTAAAGCTACTACAGCTGAACGGATAGAATATTTTTTTTCGATCTCATTTGGTGAGTAGTCAGAAAGAGTTGTTCCCTCATCAATTGATCCAAGCCTTGTTATTGCACCAGTGTAGAACGCGATACTTTCAGTAAGAATGGTTTTTCCTACTGAATTATGCCCAACGATCGCGATATTCCTGATATCTTTAGCATGATATGCTTTCATTGTTCCTCCGAATTTTATATTAAATTAATAATCTCATACTGCGTATATTATTAGACTGCTAAAAATAATTATTTACACTGATTTAGTCAAGCGAATAATAATGTTAGTGGACAGTGGACAGATAAAAAGTTGAATGTCCAATATTCAAGGGAAAAGATCAAAACACTTCTAACTTCTAACTTCTGACTTCCAACTTCTAACTTCTAACTTCTTTTATAATCATCAGAGTAACGGACGATATCATCTTCTCCAAAATAGGTTCCGGTCTGAACCTCTATAAAAATAACGTCAGATTCACCAATATTTTCAATCCGGTGTTTCTGGTGTTTTAAAATAACTATGTTTTCCCCGTAGGAAAGAATATGATCAATTCCGTCAAGAGTGATCTTTGCCTTGCCGGCAACTATGATCCAGAGCTCATTTCTTTTCTCATGGGACTGGTAGCTGAGCCTCTGTTTTGGTCTTACTGTAATCCTTTTGGTCTTGTAAGTATCGGTATCTTCCAGAATGGTGAACGATCCCCATGGTCTCTCTTCAATGTACATTATGTCAATTCCTAATATTTTTTGTTGAAAACTTCAGTAATTATAACCGCTTTTTTCAGGTTGTTTCTACTGTCAAATAAATTAGAAAGGATATCTTTTTTATGAGTAACGCTTTTAGCCTTAATAGTGTATGAACTATTTTTTTCTTTAATGGGAGGATTAAATGCAGAATTTTCTTTGTTGATCCTGTCTGTTTTGTTTTTCTGCATATAAGTATCGTAGTTAGACTCAACTTGTTGATATTTATTTTCGGAATACTCTGAATTATTATCTTCAATTGAAACTGGATGATTATGTACTTCGTAAACCGTATCAGAATTCTCAAATACCGAAGTAGGTTTATGAACAGGTTTTTGCTGTGTTGTATTTGTGAAAATGTTTTTAAGTTCGTTCAAAGCTTCACTCATATTTTGAGGTTGCTGAGTATTAGATTTTACCGTTTTGGAAGGATATGAATGCTGCTGTTTTGATGATGTATGAGGTTTGGAAATTATATTACCATTGCTATCATAGAATGTAGTACTGGATTCATGTCTCGATACCTGTGCCTGCTTTTTTTTCTTTGAAAAATATGATGAAATGATCATTATTATTACAAATATTACTATTTTTTCCATGATAGAACCTTCTAATAAGTTTAAACAAGACGGTAAGGGCAGAGGTATTCCACCCTTACCTGAAATATCACTGATCCCTAACTTTTAACATCTGCGATGTTATCTCTCATGTTAGTATCTGATTGAATATTTTTCATTTTATAATAATCCATGATACCGAGATTACCTTCTCTGAAAGCCTGAGCCATAGCTTTTGGAACTTCAGCTTCAGCTTCTACAACTTTAGATTTCATCTCAACCACTCTTGCCTGCATCTCCTGCTCCTCAGCAACTGCCATAGCTCTTCTTGTTTCAGCTTTCGCCTGTGCAACTTTCAGGTCAGAAGTAGCCTGATCAGCTTGAAGTTCAGCACCAACGTTCTTTCCAACATCAACGTCTGCAATATCAATCGACAGGATCTCAAATGCTGTACCGGCGTCTAATCCTCTAGCAAGAACTTTCTTTGAAATATTGTCAGGATTCTCGAGAACGACTTTATAGGATTCTGATGAACCGATAGCAGAAACGATACCTTCACCAACACGGGCAATGATAGTCTCTTCTGTAGCACCACCGACCAATGTCTGGATATTAGTTCTTACAGTAACCCTTGCTTTTGCAAAAAGCTGGATACCGTCTTTTGCAACAGCACCGATCTTGCCTGTAACAGGAGCATCGATAACTCTCGGGTTTACTGAAGTCTGAATTGCTTCAAGAATGTTTCTACCTGCTAGGTCAATACCGCAGGCCATACCGAAATCAAGTTCGATATTTGCTTTATCAGCTGCGATCAATGCATTAACAACTCTCGGAACATTTCCACCTGAAAGATAATGTGTCTCAAGATCATTAGTAGTTAACGTCAATCCTGCTTTGACAGCAGTGATCAGGGCATTCACGATTATGAATGGAGGTACTTTTCTTAATCTCATTCCCACTAGAGATGCAAGAGATACTTTAACTCCTGCGAAGAGAGCGTTGATCCACAACGGGATCGGTACGAATGAAATAAATATCGAGAAACCGATCAGTGAAACTACGCCAATGATGATAATTAGAACTGGTGTTGGCATTTTGTTCTCCTTTGTTTAATTTTCTTTTTTTATTACAAAAATTTTATTTCCTTCTACTTTTGAGACCGTAACAGATTCATTTGCGTTAATATATTCATGCTTGGAAACAGCTTGGTATACCGTGTCGTCGATCTTTATCTTACCTGCTAACCGAAGATCTGTTGTAGCAATACCGCTCTTACCTATAAGCTCTTCAAAATGTTTGGTGTTCTTAACTCCGTCACCGCGTTTCTCTTTGTTCCTTATTATAATGAAATCAAGGAATTTGGACTCAGGCAGATATTTGGTCATCATATATATTCCCACTATTGACAGAATGAACGATCCACTTAGCGTAGCTCCGGCATTTATAAGTTCATCACCTGAAGGATCTGATCCGACAAGAGTAAGAAAAAATGAAGTGAATATTCCCAGGATACCAAGAATTCCGGCAATTCCGAATCCCGGGATAACGAATACCTCCAGTGACAGCAGTATTATACTTACAAGGAAGATTATTATCTCAATATGGTCTGCTAGGTTATAAATGTAGTGAGATCCGAAGAAGAGAACAAGTGCTATGATACCTACGGTTCCACCCACACCCCAACCAGCTGTTTTAACTTCAAAGATCAAACCTAAAAAAGCCAGGGTCATCAGTAATGAACTGACGATAGGATTTGTTAAAAATCTTACTATCCTGTCAGCCATTGTCATTTCTACCTTTATCACTGTGGGATCCGAAATGTTCAAGAAAGAGTAAAGATCTTCGGTATTCTTGACGATAGTATCACACATTGATAATTTAAATGCTTCTTTGGAGGTTAAAGTGAGTAATTTTCCTTTCGTGATCACACTGTCTATCTCGATATCCTCGTCCACCATAGCTCTTGCGATCTCCTTGCTTCTTCCATTTGTCTCAGCGGTAGAACCGATCTCGGACCTGAAGTATGACTGTGCTTTTTCCGATTGTTTTTCACCTTTATCATCAACTACAGTTGCCGCCCCAATAGAACTGCCGTCAGTCATTATGATCGTTTTACAACTTAATGCGATCAAAGCTCCAGCACTGATCGCTCTTTTGTTAACGTATGCAATTGTGGGGATAGGCGAATTGATGATACTGTCTTTAATTTTTGTTGCAGAATCAACTCTACCACCAAATGTATTGATCTCAAAGATAATGTAGTCAGCATCATCTGCTTTTGCGCTCACAATACTTCTGTCAATGTAAGTTGAAACCCCATTATCGATCATTCCACTCACATTCACCCAGTAAATCTTTTCTGCGAAAAGCGAAAAAGAAAGTATCATTACAAACAGTGTAAATATTTTGTTCATATTACCTCCAAAATTAAGATCTAACTTAGATACGACAGTAAGTTAAACAAAAAATTGACAAATGTCAAGACCGTATTGACATTTAATATTTGATTATTTTTGCCACCTTAGTTTTTGCTATCCATTCAAGCTCGATCCCTGTTTCGATAGTAAGAGGGACTGTTTCGGATATTTCATCGATATTGTTAAGATCGGCTAAGATTACAAAGTCCTTCGAATTTATCTTCTGAAGTTCGTTGACAGGACCTGAGATCTCAATTTCTACTGCAACAGGATTAACAATAACATTCTGGTTAAGCTGTTTGTTAACTATTTTAACCGGTACTTTGAAAGTGTAGAATCCTTTCCTTACGATCCTGTGGAACAGAGAAACTGTCTTTCTTGAATATTTGATCGAATTTGTATCTCTTAGGATCAGATTTACATTTTTTGAATAATCAGTAGTAAGTTGTTCGGATATATCAAGTTTGGTTTGAACATTGTTTATCAGCCTGACCTTTTCTTCAGGTCCGGAAATTATGATCGAATCAGGATCCTGTTTAAATTTACCTGAGAAAACATAACCTGGAGCAAGAGTGTATTTTGTATTGCACTTTACCGGGACCTTCTTCTTTAAAAGATCGTCGAGAACTACTACAACTTCTTGCGGATAGAATATGAATAAAGGTTCAAGTTCTTTGGAGGTAAGATTAACAAAAAGGTCAGAGTTCAGTCTTTGAATAACAGTATCTTTGTTCGATGAAAGATCTATCTCAAAGTATAAAGAATTCTTAATATCGGTCATTACCAGAGATTTTCCTTTTGAGCGGACTTTGATCTTGGCAAGCTGTGGTATGGGATGCAATAGAGTTTTATTTGACGGAAGATTAGTGACCTTAATAGGCACAACAATATTAGTTTCAAAATCCTTTTCCAGATTTATGTTCAACCAAAGGATTATACCGATGATAAAAAAAATGAACTTTGTACGTATATCCTTTCTGAAAGAGGCATAAATATATTTAATTACTTGAACAATCGGGTTGATTTTCATATTTACTATTCCAATATATTTTTTTAAAATATACAACTAATATAATTATTTTACAACTATTAACATGATGGATTTTTTAATTTGAATTGTTCTTTTGTTTTCATAGATTTGTTTATATACCCACCATAATAGATGAAGAAGGTTATTTTATGAATGTTTTGAAGACAACTATACTGCTTTTATTATTCTTTATATATAACCTGTCAGGAGTAGCTGACAGATCTGAACTCATTGACAAAAAAGTAATTTCCGGGAATGAACTTTCATTAAAAGCCATTAAACCGGTTCATGAATACCGTGTTCACAGAGCAGGATTATTATGGTTGAATGTATCGAACTCAGGCTGGTTCGGAGACCCGTGGTTGTATTATGATGATCCATGTACCGGTAAACCTGTTGTAATGGGAGAAATGCCCGGTGGTTCAGGTACTAATTTTATCTGGGTGGGATCATTGTGGTGCGGAGGTTATCTGGATTCATTAACTGTTAATATTAACGGTGTTGATGCAACTGTTTTTCAGGGTCCTCTCGTATCTACTTCATATGAGGGATGGCAAGGAGACCCAATGCCAAGGGAAATGTGGCCGATAAATTTCGAGGAGGATCCGGCCGGGACAACTTTAGGGCATATCAGAGAAACATCCAATGTTGAGGGAAAGATCAATTGTTTGTTCCAGGATGTTTATGATCCTGCTGCGACAGCAGAGGAGCAGTTCAATACAATGTACACGGATAAATACGTTCTCCGGGATCCTTATACCGGTCAGGATGACTATGATAAAAGGGACCATATTCCTTTGGGTCTTGAAATAAGGCAGAAAAGTTATGCATGGTCATACAATTATGCAAAAAAATTCGTGATAATAGATTATACACTTTACAATAGAAATCAGGATGGAAAGGATATTTATGACTTTTTTATGGGCATGTACGTTGATTCTGATATTGGTATGATCGGTGGAGACTGGGACTGGAGGCATGCAGATGATCTATGCGGTTTTATTCAAAAATGGGATAATTACATTGATCCTGCCACCAGTGATAGAAAAACTGTTGATCTAAACTTTGCATGGTCAGCAGATAACGACGGCAGGAATTATACAGGTGGTTATGACAATCCTATTGAACCGGGTTCCGGTTCTGTTCTTGACGGTGCAACCGGAGTAGCAACTCTTAGAGTATTGAGAAATCCTAATCCTTCATTAAGATATTCATTCAATATATTCGTTTATGACTCTGATGATGAAAGTTTGGACTGGGGTCCTCACTGGAAAACAGGATTGCATTCTGACTGGAATTATGATCTTACTCCTAAGCATAAAGGATATGATGATACAAATTATGACGGTCTTGTAAATGATGCAGGTCAATTCATGTATAACGGGAGAACTGAGGGAAGACCAATAGCTGACCGTGGTAAATATATGGTAATGTCGAACGATGAGTTCGATTATGATCAGACGAAGATAAGGGAAGTGTATAATGGATCGTACAATGACCCGTCATATATGGAAAATACTCCGTTTGCTCAAGCAGCAAAATGGCAAAAATGGATAGTTTCGGGTGATGAGCAGGCAGGTGAAGTTCCCGACGGTGATATTAGTGATCTAAATGATATTGCGAACGGTATGGATGAAAGATATCTGCTGTCATTCGGTCCATTAGGTACAGAATCAACGATAAGTGTTGCAAAGGATTCTGACCGGAACGGTGTTGTCGATGAAGTTTTGGATAAAGTAGCATGGCGGTTTGCTTACGGAGACTCTCTAAAACTTACTTTGGCATTTATCGTCAATGAAAATTTCCATACTTCTCTGGATCAGGACCCTAACTATGCCAATGAGAATATTGTCGATCTTGATGACGGTCTGGATGTTTCTCTTTACGATAAAGGCTGGTATGATGCACTGAATAACGTTATATGGGCTGAAAGAGTATATGATATTCCTATGTTCGATACACCTGTAACAAAATATGGATCGACAAAGACTGACGGCTGGTTCGGTGAAGATGTTGGTAAGGACGGGCTTTTCTCGGATGTTATGTTATCTGAGGATACATACTGCTGGTGGCTGGGAAGGAATTATACAGGTGCAGATGAGGGAGAGGGTGATTTTGAACTCACGACTTTCTCTTCAGAATTTACAGATATTTATGGGAATACTGCAAATAATGAGGACGAATTATTACCTTTTGGAAGAAAAACGGAAGATCCTGAAGGTATCTTTGGTATCACGGGTTCTTCCTTTAACGGTGATGGTTATGGATATATGGTAAAGTATGATAAATTGAATGGTCTTCAACCACAGGGAACATGGGTTCGATACGGTTATGGTAATGATAAAATAGATACAGGTGACGGAGTGCCTGATTTTACAGGGCCGCCACCTCCACCTTCACCCAAGATAAAAATTTCTTATGATAAAAATGATGTAATAGTTGAATGGTCATCACATGAATTCAATTTAAAAGACGATGGAAGCTATGGATTATCCGGACCTGAGCATTTTACCGATACTTTCTCAAGAAGAAAAGACTTTGAAGGTTATCAGATAATGATATCACCAAATTCCAATTCAATTAACTATGTTGATATATTTGGTGTTGATAAAATAAATTATGTCTACAGCAATGTTGTGGATGATAAAGAATTCTTTGATATTCCTTTTCCCGAAGACAGCCTGACAGCTCATCCCGATAATTACCCTCGGACCTTTTCCTCTGAAGGGAAGATATGGCAGCTTGTTCCTTACGGAGATAACACATCATTGTACTCAGACCATAGCGTTAATCAGATGTATTCCTACTCATCTTCTCCTGACTCTGTTGAGATAAATATTTCTGATTCTGTCCGGATGATAAAATTCCACAGATATAAGTTCATACTGCATGATCAGCTATATGCAAAAGAGAAATTTATTGCGGTTACAGCTTCAGATAACGGTGAACCGAAGAGCGGAGTTCCTGCATTAAAATCCAGTCCAGCTATAAACGGGATATCTATCATTCCAACGAAGATATCAGGAAGAAAGGAAGTCATAGTTGTACCGAATCCTTATCGTGATGATGCAGATTATGAAAATTTAGGATGGGAGAACTTTGACGGTCAGGATTACTGGGTTGAGCAGGATAGAAAAATTGTGTTTATGAACCTGCCGTTGAATTGTGTTATAAAAATCTATACTTTAGCTGGGGATCTGGTAAAAACTATAGGGCATAATGGTAATGCAAGAATAAATGCTCAGTGGATGTTTGGAGAGAACGGAGCTTACTGGAATCTGATAAATGATAACAATCAGGCAGTAGTATCTGGGATATATCTATTCAGCGTACAGGATGTGGATAGTGATTATGAATTTGTCGGGAAATTTGTAATTATTAAATAGTGACTAGTGGACAGTAGGGAACGCAGGAATGCGTTCCTTTACGAATGTCCAATTTTCAAGGGTTTCCGAATTGACGCAGCACTTTGCGTCTCACAACGGATAAAATTAGAATCTACCCGAATCGTCGCTGTCAATATTCCTTGGAGTATGTATATCACATTTCTCAGACGGAATATATTTTTCGTTGAATATTTCCTTGTATGTTCTAGGACAATAAGGACCGGCAGGTTTCATACTGTCTTTGCAAACCTCTACTTCAACAATTCCTTCAGGTACCTGAAAATCTTCAACGGGCCAGTTCATCTCATCATAAAGCTGTTTTATAAATTTTCCCCACAAAGGTAAAGCCGTATTAGAACCAGTAGCCCCGTTCCCGAGCTTAAAAGCGGGATCCAGCAATCCGACCCAGACCACTACTGCTATCTGTGGAGTAAATCCACAGAACCAGGCATCAGTAAAATCGTTGGTCGTACCTGTTTTACCTGCTACAGGTCTTCTAAAATCATACATGAATCTAAGTCTTCTACCGGTTCCGTCACTTGCATTAACAACATCTTCCATCATGTTGGTTATCATGTAAGCGGTTTCCTTTGAAATAGCGACGTTCCTGTCAGGTTGGAATTCTCTAATTGTATTTCCGTTCTTGTCTTCTATCTTTAAAATGTCAAGAGGTTTGATATGTGTTCCCCGGTTTGCAATGGTAGAATAAGCAGTCAGAATATCCAGCGGTCTCAGAGCTCCTGCTCCAAGTGCAATTGAATTATACGCCATAACATATTTTGTATTAATTCCAAGTTTTCTTGCGTAAGTAATAACTTCCCTTGGAGTAATAAGCTCCATTATCAGTCTTACAGATATAAGGTTGAGTGACTGTCTTAAAGCTTCTCTCAGTGATATATAGCCGCCCATGTTGGTCTTATCATAGTTTCCAGGCTGCCATCTTGAACCATCGGGCATCGTAACTACAACAGGCTGATTTATCAAAGTTGTTGCAGGAGAATAACCGTTATCCAGAGCGGTAAGATATACTATTGGTTTAAAGATCGAACCGGGTTGTCTCCATGCCTGAGTTGCTGTATTGAATTTATGATTTTTAAAGTCAGTTCCACCGACCATTGCCAGAATATTACCGTTCTTTGGATTTATGGCCATCAGAGCCATTTGAGGTTTAAGTTTTGCCTCTACCAGAGAGTCTATCATCAGGCTGTCGCTCATTTTGAATTTCCATCTTGTTGAATCATAATTCGCATGAACGTATTTCTTAAGACCCTTACGGGTATCTTTTATGAACCTTTGTTTAGTACTTGATGTAACGATAGGAATATAAGCCTGAACGCATGTGTCGGCTATTGCCTGGATCCTTGAATCCAAAGTTGTATAGACCTTAAGTCCGTCCCTGAGATATTCAAAATCATATTCATCCTGCATATCCCTCAATTTTTTTCTGATATTCTCAGTGAAATAAGGGGCAATGCCGATCTCTTTTCTCGTTATTTCATTAAGAACTATCGGTAACTGCTTCACAGAGTCGTACTCATCTTCACCGATATATCCCATTGTCAGCATATTGTAGAGAACAAGATTTCTTCTGTTAAGAGCATTTTCAGGTTTTTTGAAAGGATTATAGTGTGCCGGAGCTTTTAATTGTGCTATCAAAAGAGCAGATTCCTCAACAAGTAATTCAGAGGCGTTTTTACCGAACATTCTCTTTGCACTAGACTGAATTCCGTAAGTTCCTTCTCCAAAAAGACACTGGGTCAGATACATCTCCATGATCTCTTTCTTTGAATACATTTTCTCAAGCTCAATAGATGTTAGAAGCTCTTTGATCTTTCTTTCAACATTTTTCTTAAAGCCGATCTCATTGTAAAGGTTTCTTGCTAGCTGCTGTGTTATGGTAGAAGCACCATGAACATTTTTACCTACAAGCTTTCTGGGAATTGCCATCATGGCCGCCTGTACGGTCCTTCTTGTATTAAAGCCCCAATGCTCACCGAAAGCTCTGTCCTCAGTTGATATTAAAGCCTGAGTTACATGCTTAGGTATACTATCAAGGTCAACCGGATTTCTATTCTCAGAGTATAGCTCTTTAATGAGTACACCGTCTGAAGAATACAATTTAGTGATCAGGTTTGGTTCATATTTTTCAAGTTTTTTGAATTCAGGTAGATCCGCCATCAGGCTTGAAATATAGATGTAGAGTGCTAAAACTGATATAGCTGACAGAACTATTGCTCCCGAGAACATTACCAATAGTGCTTTAATTACATTTACTTTCTTCTTTTTTTCTACTGCCATGGTTTTTCCTTTATCTCCGCAGATCTAAACCTGCGGTTTATGTTGTCATATCCCGCCGGGATAATTATTTATAGTATTTCAATTCCAGTTCTTCACCGTCAAAGACTCCATATGAAAAATGGTTGATCCAGTCACCGGTGTTCAGATAAAAATTACCATTTACCTCTTCTATAACAGGATCATGCAGATGTCCCAGTATAACATAATTGAAATTTTCCATAAATTTGGTCTTTGCAAAATCAAGGTATTCATCTCTCCATTTTGATCTGTCAATAGTTCTGTATTTTCTGCTTGATCCTGATGTTAATTTTGCGAACAGAATACCCAGGTCGGGATGGATTAAGGTTTTGAAAAGGAAATTTGAAATTTTACTTCTTAATATCTTTTTAAGGAACCTGTATCCTGAGTCCACTTTAGCGTAACCGTCACCATGTGCGACAAAGAATTTTTTTTCTCCAACTTCAAAGGTATAAGTCTCATCAATACAGTTCATACCTATTTCTTTGGTTAAAAAATCACTTAAATGGAAATCGTGATTTCCTGTTAGATAAACAATTTCTATTCCATTTTTTATCATTTCTTTAAATTTAGAAAAGAGATCAAAATGGAATCCGGGAATAACATAGTACCATTCAAACCAGAAATCAAACAGGTCACCGGCAAAGACTATCTTTGATGCTTCATCCTCTATGTATTCCAGGAACGAGAGCAGTTTATTTTTTCTATCAATAGTATCTTTCTCTCTGTCCAGAGCCAGATGCACATCTGATATGAAATATATTTTTTTCATAATACTCTTATTTTGTTAGCAGTTCTATTACCTGTATGAACAATTTATTTGCTGATCTTTCCCTGATGGACATTCTGTCACCAAGAACAGAATGAAGTTTAACAGTTCTTTTATTATTCTTTCTAAGAGCACAACCGATATAGATTGTACCCACCGGTTTCTCAGGAGTTCCTCCATCCGGACCGGCTATACCTGAAATTGCACAAACAATATCTGCTTCGGTCACAGCAAGTAAGCCGTCAAGCATTTCATCCACAGTTTCATAACTGACCGCTCCATTCTGGGATAGAGTAACCGGATTAACTGATAATTGTTTGAATTTACTGTCGTTTGAATATGTTATAAAACCTTCTTTGAAAACTCTGCTTGATCCTGGTATGTCAGTGATCTTTTTAGAAACCAGACCGCCGGTACAGCTTTCAGCAAAACTGATAGTCAAAGCTCTTTCCGACAAAATTTCATAAACTCTTAATGCAGGTTCTTCGATATTATAGCCAATTATATTGTTGCCTATCCTTGAAGAAATTATTTTAACTGCGGAATCAACTTTGTGAGTAATGAGTTCTTTATCGGTTCCCATTGCTTTGATCCGTACGGTAACTCCATATCCTTTAGGCAGAAATGCGATCTCAGTACCGAAAGGGAATTCCTTGTATGACGACAATATTTCGTAAAGGGTGCTTTCCGGAATGTTGTATGTATTGATATCCCTGAAAACTATATAATTCTTGTTGCTCTTAACCAAAAAAGGGAGTACATGACCGGTTATCATTGCTTTCATCTCAGTCGGTACTCCAGGCAGTGCGAAGATTTCTGAACCCTTAGCAGAGTAATGAATACCCGGAGCTGTTCCGTAAATATTATTTAGCGGTTTTGCGTTGTGTGGGAATAATGCCTGTTCCTTATTTATCTCTGATATCTTGATATTTCTGTTGGCGAACAAAGATCGTATATTGTCCCAAATTTCATCATTGAATTTTAATTCAGATCCAAAAAATTTACAAAGAATGCTCTTAGTCTTATCATCATGGGTCGGACCAAGTCCTCCGCTTATTATTATTGTTGAGAAATTTCCAACAACCTCAGCTATAATGTCTAATAAAGCATCCTCAGTATCAGGTAGGACCCTTATCTCAGAAGTGATAATACCGGCATTATATAATTTCAGACTGATGAAGGAAGCATTGGTGTTAACTGTATGACCAGAAAGAAGTTCATCCCCGATATTTATTATTATAGCACTTTTCATAAATATTAAATTACTTTTGAGCAAAGGAAGTATTTCTGTATTCCTCAATTCCCTTCAATATCCCACGGAACAGTTTCTCCTGACCTTTTTCTGATGAAAGATATTTCACCGTTTTGTTATTTATTATAAATCCGGTTTCTATCAAAGCATGGGGTATTGTCATTCCGGAGAAGATGCTCAGGTTCTTGTATTTTATTTTTCTCTGCTTGTTAAAAGGTTTATCAAGTGTTCCGGGGATAGTTCTGTTAAGAATAGTTGACAGTCTTTTGTGTTCTTTTAATGCTTTTGACCTTTTCTTCTGCCATTCATTTTTACTCAGATTTTCAAAATTTATAAATTGAGGTTGTACACCCTCGGTATTCCTTACGATCATTTCACAACCGTAATAACGGTCGCTCTGCCAGTATTTCTTATATTTTTTATGCGCTGAGTTTAAATGAATAGACAGGAACATATCAGCATTCCTGTTCTGAGCGATCCTGTTCCTTTCATGAAGACTTGGATAATAATCTTTATCACGTGTAAGGAAAACCCGATAACCTTTCGCTTCCAAATATTTTTTAAATTCCTGACAAAGCATAAGGTTCATTTCTTTCTCGGAATATTTTTCACCGTTTTCCTTAGTTAGCACACCCATTGCCCCATAATCATCTCCACCGTGTCCAGGATCAAGTACTATTGTATATCTGTCATCGTTCTGATATGCAGGATCAAGATCATCAGCATAGTTCATCTCAGGAAGTTTGATACTTAATTTTAATGCGAATTTATCATCTGCGTCTTTTTTTTCTTCAAAATAACCTGAAAGTTGTTCAAGGCTCATCTCAGAATTTTCGGAAAGTTCGATCTTAAATACGATCAAATTATTTTCTTCAGTCCATGTAAATTTTGTTATTCCTGAACCTTCAGGCGGTGTGATAGATTTCTTGTCTGAGAAAATATCCTTATCCTTCAATTTTAAGGTCAGAGTTTTACCATCAAAATGTGGAGGATTTACATAGTTAATTGTATCATTGGAGGCGAACATTACCGTTGTGTAATCTTTATCAGTATAAATTCTGATCTTAGAAAGTTGTGAACGGTCAGTATTTTCAACCTTTGTCTCTACTGAAACTGAAGAATTTTCCAGGATATTGATAGCTCTCATGACTTTGTTCTTAAAGCTAATATTTGCTTCCGATTTTGAGGCTATCAGACGGTATGTGTCAGTAATTCTGCCCTGCCACACTTTAAGAAAATAATCCGTTGAACTGCTGACTATTGAGTCAAGTAACCTCTTTGCTTTCTTCAAATAAGTACCGTTTTTATCGTTCCCGATAAGGTAATCAATGTTGTCTAGAGAGAGTAAGTGATTATTGCTTTTTAATTCTGAATCAGCAAGAATATAGTAAAGGTTGAGTTTAAGGTCTTTGTTGACAGACTGTTTTGATAGTATCGAATTTATTCTCTCGGCAATATTTGAATAAGCACCTGTCTTATAATCCAGTTCGATCAGAAGGAAGTTATATTTTACAAGGTTCTCCTCGTTCAACAGCTCAACGTTCAAGTTGTTGAAAAGGTATTTTCTTGCTGAATTATACTTGCCCAGTCTGATTAATGATGATACGAAGCAATAGTAATGGTCAAAATTTTTCTGAGACAATGTTATATCGAATACTGAACTGTCTTTACTGAAAATTGACTGGAACAGTTTCATGGAAGTCTTATAATTGCTTTTTTTATAATAAAGCAGTCCAAGTTTTTTCTTGATATCAAGATTCTCAGGATCTTCCCTAAGTGAAAGCAAAAGGTCTTTCTCTATACTGTTCCGGCCGTTCCGATTGACAATATCATTGGACTTATCGTTCTGGATCTCTAATTCATTCTTTTTATAGAAAGGTCTTTCTCCTGACATTGGAGTACAGGAAAGAAACACTATTGTTAATAAGATTACAGCGGATAAAAATTTTATAAATTTCATTGACTGATTCTTCTTGGGTTATGTTAGTAAACTATCGCATAATAAATCACATAGAACCATGAGAAAATTCCGTGAAGGATTGCCCATAATATCGACTTATTAACTGTGAACGAAATAGCGATAGCTAAAGCTGAACCAAAGCTGATACCAGTTTTAATGGTTTCTCTACGATAAGACACAATTGCCCCCTTAGTTTTATTATTAGGAGAATATATATAATATATATGTGATTAGAAAGGGTAAAAAGAAGAAATATTGCGGCAAGAACATAAAATTATTTTTTTGTCTTAGAAGGGCACTATCCACTAATTTACTTCTTTTTCCTTTGTATAATACGCTACGTTGTTTTATATTGTGCCAATATGAAAAAATTAATCGGAGAAAAAATGAAAAATATTTTAACAGGAATGTTGGTTACTTTGTTGTTGATCACAATGGTAATCGGTTGTTCTAAAAAAGAGTCTGCATTAACAACAGATCAGTATATCGATAAACTTCTTAGTGATATCGAAATAGATCTTTCAAAAATAAACACAGAATTAATGGTCGTGCCCGAAGATCAGATTATCTTCGAAAGCTACAAAGATGACTACGCAAAACTTGATAAGGACCTGGACTCATTATTAGAAAAATATCCTGACTCATATATTTTCAAAGTAGTAAAACTTCAGTTTTTGAGCAGAATGGGTAACGATGCAGTAAAGAAATTTACGAATGAAACTTACGAAAAAGACAGTACGAACGCTGTCAATAAGTACCTTTACGGTATGAGCCTTGGTTTTGATCTTGGTAAAGATTATTTCGTAAGTGAGTTAAAGAAGGACAAAGAGAACGCTTACAACTATTTAGGTCTTGCAATGATCTATCTTGACGGTCAGAAAGATGACCTTTTCAAACCTGCAAAACTTATATATCTGTCAATAATCAAAGACCCTACTAACAATTACAGTTTTGATATTTTAAGCTATCTTTTCAAGATGCTTAACAAACCGGAAGAATCTGCTTTGCTGAACGGCATTATTCTTGTAAAAAATCCTGCAAATACCAATGCTTTTGCAGCTCTTTTCAGTTATTATATTGAAAAAGAGGACAAGGTAAAAGCTCAGGATCTGATGGAAACTTTTATGAAGAACAATCCTGATGCTTTAACTAACTCTGATATAGCAGAGTATTATGTTGATCTTGATCTGCCGGACAAGGCTATAAACTATATCGATCAGGCAAAAGCAAATAATGAGTTAAACCCGTTGATAGATTATGTTGATGCCAAGATACAGGTGTCTTTAGGTAATATCAAACAGGGATTGAACTCTTTGGAAAAGTATGTTAATGTTTCATCCGGGGACAGATATTTATCATACAGAGTTACTGAAGCGATCTTTGCAGAAAATCTTTACAAAGAAATGAAGTATATAAACATGCTGAAAGAGATTGAGAACAGTGCACCGACCATTGGTGAAAAGGTTCCATCATTAGCAGGTACACTTTTAGACTCGACAGAATACGATGAGAATTTTTTTGCGGGTAAAGTTTATTTGATCGACTTCTGGGCAGCATGGTGTGGCCCTTGTAAAATGGAAATGCCGAATGTTATAGAAGTGTATACAGAATTGAATGAAAAAGGGTTTGAAGTTATCGGTGTAAACCTTGATAATGCAAAAGAGGATGCTGATAAATACGTTACCGAAAATAAAATTATGTGGAAGCATATTTATAGTGGTCAGGCATGGAAGGATCCTAATGTTGCAAATTTCAAGGTCTCAGGTATTCCTTCAACATTCCTTGTTGATAAGAATGGAATTATTCGATACAAGAACATCAGAGGTAAAAAACTTCTTCTTGACAGTGTGAACAAACTTTTGAGTGAGTAGATGACGAAAACTTTTAAGATAAAAGGCAGAGATCATTCTGCCTTTTTTTATAATATTTTATTGACCTGTGCAATAAAATATACACACGATCTTAAAACATAATTATCTTGATTTGTGACGCGGGAATTATTAGCTTATTGAAAGCCTAAAAAAAACAGGGAAAAAAATGAAGAGAATTGTAATTGTCATAAGCATAATAGCTTTTATTATGAGCTGCAGTAACGGTAACAAAAATAGTTCAGAAAATAAGAAAGTTGCTAGTGAAACAGAAGTATTTAAAAATACGTTGGAACCTGCTGATCCGGACCTGAAAATTATACCTGAACTGATTATCACGATTAATGATATCGCTGAAGACAGCACTGAGAATTTTCAGAGATTACAGATGATCAGCGTATCTGATGATGGAAGTATTTACGCAGGTGATGCAGGAACTTTTTCAATAAGAAAGTTTAACACAGAAGGTAAGCTCGTAACAAAATTCGGCAAGCAGGGCAAAGGCCCAGGTGAATTCAGTATGTTCAATGTTGGTTTTGCTGCAGGTAAAAATAAGGTCTATGTACCAGATCCGATGACACAATCAGTTAATGTATTCGATACAGACGGCAATTTTATCGAAAAGGTCAATACCATGTCAAAAGGTATAGGTATGATGACAATGCCTGTGGTAATGACATCGGATGATATTTTAAGCTATGTTACCCAGGTAGAACAAAAGGATGGAAAGATCATTCTGAAAAATTCATTGAAGATATTGAGCGATAATTTTGATGAGAAGAAAAAGATCTGGGGAAAAGACATAGATTTTGATCCAACAGATATGTCAAAGATGATGACAATGGGTAACGATTTTCCGTCAATTGCTTTTAACGACAGGGAAATATTCGTCGCAAAAAGCGGGCTCGATGATTTTGAGATCGTAGCTTACGATCTGTCAGGAAATGAAAAATACAAGATACACTCTCCTTACAGAAAAGTTAAATATACCGAGAAAGAACTTGAGATGGCAAATGAAAGGATACAGTCATTTGGTGATGAAAATGTGAAACAATTTATGAAAGATGTAAAATTCGAGGAAACCTATAAAAAAGTTATAAGCGGTATGTATTTTGATGGCGCAGGAAGGTTATGGGTGGCAAAAGCACAGGAGATCAAAGATGGTGACGATATCGAACTTGTTAAGCTTGAAATATTTAAAGATGGAATATATCAGAATACTATCGAACTTAGGGATTCAGAAGGAAATATGATCACAGGAATGATCCAGATCAAAGGTAACAGAATCTATTCAACAGATACGGAATCAAACTCTGTAAAAATATATGACTTCTAAAAACGGGAGTATAAATTCAGAATCATAGATCTTTAATTGTTCAATTGTGGAATTTAAGAGCACAAAAAGTGCTCTTTTTTTTATTTTAACTATGTGCATAATTTAATAAAATATCATTGATTAATGTTTAATATGAATTTATATTCAGTATTCTAAGTAATAACCTTATTGGGAGTCCATATGATAGATCTTAATAGAATGTTCGCAGCACTTTTAGAAAATGGTGGATCTGATATTCATTTAAAGGTTGGTATCAAGCCTATCTTCAGAGTTAACAGTGAACTTATTGACTGGGGTGAGGAATCAGTCAATATGGATGAAATGATCACGATCGCAAATGAACTTATGGGTAAAAAGGAAAAGTTGGTTTTTGCAGAAAAGAAAGAGGTCGATTTCGGATTCGGTGTAAAAGGAGTTGGACGATTCAGAGTAAATGTTTATAAGCAAAGAGGTACTATTGCAATCGCTATCAGGGCTATACCTTTTGACATTAAGACCATAGATGAATTACATTTACCTGATGTATTGAAAAAAGTGTCTATGAACCAGAGAGGTCTGGTCATAGTAACAGGAACGGTTGGATCCGGTAAATCCACAACTATTGCTGCCATGCTGGAATATGTCAACCAGAATAAAAGAGCAAATATTATAACTATTGAAGATCCGATCGAGTTTTTATTCAGAGATAATAAATCAATTATCCATCAGAGAGAAGTTGGAAGTGATACAGAATCATATGAAGGTTCATTAAGATATTTGCTAAGACAGGACCCTGATATCATTATGATCGGTGAGATAAGGGACAGTGAAAGTATGTATACAGCTATAAGAGCTGCAAATACCGGTCACCTGGTATTTACAACTTTACACACAACTGATGCTGCTCAAACCATTGGCAGGATACTATCATTCTTCCCGGGTGATCTTCAGAATGAGATCAGAAATCTTTTAGCAGTAACATTAAAAGCGATCGTTTCTCAAAGATTGATCCAGACAAGAGATGGTGACGGCCGTGTTCCTGCAACAGAAATATTGATAACAAATGAAACTATCAAAGAAGCTATAATCGATCCTGAAAAAGCAGCAGACATTAAAATGTCCATTGAAAAAGGTGAAACAATTTATGGAATGCATACTTTCGATCAGAGTGTATTCAGATTGTATGACAAGGGATTAATATCCTATGAAGAAGCTTTGAAAGCATCTTCAACACCAACCGATTTTGAAAGAAGATTAAAGGGTCTTGATTCGTCAGACGGTAATAACTATGAATTAGGTGATTACGGTTCAAAGTAATAATAAATTAATTTTTAAGGAGTAAAAAATGAATTTTCCACAGGGACTTCTTTACACTGAGGATCATGAATATTGTAAAGTTGAAGGTGATGTTGCAGTAATCGGAGTTACAGAATATGCTCAGGAGCAATTAGGTGATATTACTTACGTTGAACTTCCTGCAGTAGGAGATACTTTTTCAAAAGGTGACAGCATTGGAGTTATCGAAGCAGTAAAAGCTGCCTCTGATATTTATTCTCCTGTTTCGGGAGAAATTGTTGAGATCAATGAAAATCTTGAAGACAGTCCTGAATTAGTGAACAGTGACTGTTACGAAGGTGGTTGGATCGTAAAGATCAAACTTTCTGATACTTCTGAACTTGAAGGGTTGTTGAAAGCAGATGCTTACGAAGAAAAAATAGGATAGTCTAAAATTCATAAAGCAGGTAATAGAAATGCCATATATTTCAAACACAGACAAAGACAGAAAAGAAATGCTCGAAGCTATCGGAGTTTCAAATTTTAACGATCTACTTAAGGATATCCCTGAAGAATTTAAAAAAGAGTGTAAGATCAATTTACCTGATGGTATAAGTGAATATGAGATCACAAAGGAAATGCGGAGGTTAGTCGGTAAAAATTTAAATACTGCAAATATTACTTCGTATCTTGGTGGTGGATCTTACGATCATTACATTCCGTCAATAACAGGTACAATTGCAGGTCGTCCTGAATTCCAAACAGCCTATACACCTTATCAGGCTGAAGTTAGTCAGGGAACACTTCAATCGATCTATGAATATCAGACAATGATCTGTAACCTTACCGGTATGGATGTTAGCAACGCATCAATGTATGATGGAGCTTCTTCAATGGCTGAAGCTGCTATATTAGCTTGCAGACAAACAAAAAGAACCAAAATATTGATCGCATCCACAGTAAACCCAGCCAATATTGAGGTTGTTAAAACTTTTACAAGTTCAATGGATTATAAGATAGAATTCGTAGAAGAGAACGAGGGAACTGTTCTCTTGAAAAGTTATGAAAATAAGATCGATGATACAACTGCTTGTGTGATCGTTCAGACACCTAATTTTTATGGTAATCTGGAAGACATGGAAGGTCTTGCTGATCTTGTTCATTCACATAAAGCGATATTAATTGTATCCATTGATCCTATTAGTATCGGATTATTCAAAAATCCGGGTAAATATGGTGCAGATATAGTTGTTGCAGAGGGACAAAGTTTGGGTCTGCCTCAGGGTTTTGGAGGTCCTTACTTAGGCATATTTGCCACTACAAAGCAACTTATGAGAAAAATACCTGGAAGAGTTGTAGGTGTTACTGAAGATACCGATGGTAAAAGAGGATTTGTTCTGACAATGCAAACCAGAGAGCAGCATATCAGAAGAGATAAAGCTACCTCAAATATATGTTCTAATCAGGCCCTTTGTGCATTAACAGCGGGTATTTACCTAAGTACAATGGGTGAGGAAGGTCTGAAAGAGGTTGCTGAGAATTGTTACTGGAGAAGTCATTATCTTGCAAACGAGATAGCGAAGGTGGATGGTTTTGAAATTAAATATAAGAAGCCTTTCTTTAAAGAATTTGTAGTCAAGACAAAATTCCCGGTTAAAAAACTGATGGCTCAGATGGTGGAAAAAGGTATCTTTGCAGGAATCCCTCTAGAGGATTTCAAAATGAACAATGATGAATTTCTGGTCGCTGTTACTGAAAAAAGAAGCAAAGAAGAAATTGATGATTATGTTAAATATTTAAAAGAAGTGTCGAACGGACTTTAAGGATTAAGGAGAGCAGGTAACGACCTGCTCTCTTTGTTTATAGGTGAATATGAAGTATAGAACCTCTCATTATTTTGAATATTATGTAATGCTTATATTTCAGTGGATGATAAGAGTATTACCTTTAAAATTAGTTGTATTTAGTGCAAAATATTTAGCTGTGATGATAACTTTTCTGTATAAGGTCAGAGACAAAGTGGTTTTGGATAATCTTACCACTGCTTATCCTGAAATGGATATTTTATCTAAAAAAAAGATAAGAAATGAAATGTATCAGCAGATACTTATGAGCATGTTCGAAAGTTATAAATATATGTACCTTTCCAAAGAAGAAAAGTTAAAAAATATTTTGACGGATGAACAAAGTAGAGAAAATGTGGATAAAGTCCTTAAAACTGACAGATCGTGTATTGTTGTGGGAGGTCATTACGGATTCTTTGAAGGTGGGGCACATTACGGAACATGTATAGGTCTGCTCTCAGCTGTTGTTGTTGCAAATCAGAAGAACAAATTAACAGAGGAATTAATTGATATTCCAAGAAAGAATTCAGGTTTCTTGGTCATACATAGAAAAGAAATGAGAACTCTGATAAAAGCGATCAAAGAAAAATATTTTATAGCACTTCTATCCGATCAGAATGCAGGAAGAAAAGGTATGTTCGTTCCATTTTTCGGTAAACTTGCCTCAACTCATCAGAATCCTGCGGTTCTGGCCATAAAATATTCACTTCCCATGTTACTTGCGGTAACCAGAAGAAGGAAGGATGATCTTACAAAGCATGATAATTACTTTATTGAAGTCAAGTATGATGATATTTTAAATATGGATATTGATAAAGATGAAAAAGTACTTAGACTTGTCACCAGGTACACAAAGATGATAGAAGTTGAAATAAAAAAGGATCCAACACAATACTGGTGGATCCATAAAAGATATAAAACAAGACCGCAATAAATTATTTAACTACTATTGTTTTTCCTGCTTTAACACAACTTGTACAAACATTTAATTTTACTCTTGAATCTTCCTGCATAACTCTAACGGTCTGAATATTCGGGTAGAACATTCTTTTTGATCTTCCTGTGATATTTATACCAACACCACCTTTTTTCTTTGCCATACCTCTTCTGCAAACAGAACCACCGAAAACAGGTCCTTTTCCGCAAATATCACATACTTTTGACATTTTGTAACCTCATTTATTCAAATTATTAATTACCTTTCGGATGGAATTTATGCCTAAGCCCATCGAGCGTGTAATATAAATCATGAAATAAATAAACGCAACATATATTTATGAAAATTTTATTATTATGATTTTGACTATGAGTACTAAATAGAATATATTATTTCAGTTCGATAAATTATTACATTAATTTTAAGGAGAAATTATGTTTGAAAAGATAAAACAAGCGTTACTTAGACGTCGTGAAAAAGTTATTATTGATCCTTCAAGGTTTGCAGATCCTGTAGCTGACAGAACGGAGTGGGGACCGGCCAAAAGAGGTGGGTCTAACTTCAGAACTCATAAACTGATTAATTATGGAAATCAGAGGTATGAATTTAAGGGTTCTGTAGCAGCAATAATATTTTCATTAGTATTTGCCATGGCGGGTCTTGGTGTACTCATTGGTTTTTCTGTATTTATGAGTACTAGTAAAACTGAGTTTGAAGTCCCTATGATCATTCCATTTATATTTGGAACTATTTTTACTATAGTAGGTTATTTTATGTACAGGCATATGACGGCTCCGATAGTTTTTGATAAAAATCAGGGATATTTCTGGAAGGGAAGGAAAAGTCCCAGAGAAGTTTTCAATATTGATTCGATCAAAGTACACTCGGAGCTAGATCAGATTCATGCAATTCAGATATTATCAGAATATTGTCACACAGACAAAAGTCATTATTACAGCTATGAACTGAATCTTGTTCTAAAGGACAGCAGCAGGATAAACGTGGTCGATCATGGAAATCTTGCAAAGTTAAGAGAAGATGCGAATTTATTGGCTGAGTTTTTAGAAGTGCCGATCTGGGATGTGGTTTAATAATTTTAGATGATTCTAATGCAGAGAATAAGTGGCAGTGATACCGAGATCACCATAAGGGCTTAAGTAAGGGAACAATTTTATCCCATAATGTGCTTCATTTTCGACCTTTCGACCATTTATTTCATTTGCAGCTACAGATCTCCGGCCTCTATCAACAGCTATTTTCCCGAAAAGATACCCTATTCCAATTGAAAGAGGATAATCGCTTATCCAGTGAACCCCGTTATTTATCATCTGATAAGATAGAAGTCCCATTGCAATATAAGATAACGGTTTAATGAATTTATACTCAGGATAATTTTCATGAATAACGGTGTAGGTCATCATTGCAGTAGCCAGATGTCCTGAAGGATAAGCATCATAATGAGGTACATTTTCATGATAATCGATCTGATTCGGGAACGGTATCCATCTACCACCATCCCGAGTTCGCACAGAAGGACTTTCTCTTCCGGTGATATGTTTAAGGAATTGTGTTGTTATGCCTGTGGTCATCAGTCCTTCAGCCAGCTGACTTGCAGTCTGCAGTGCTCTGTTATCACTTGTTATTGATCCGTAAGTCAGGAAGCTTGCCGCAATTGAAATATGCAACCATCCGTCACCAATGTAATATAAAGAAGAGCTAAGGTCTGTTGGTGCCCGGAATATGTTTTTACCATCGATAGATATCAGGGTCTTAAGATTATTTTCCCTGTCAAGGCCAATATCTTCACTGAATTCCTGAACACTTACCAGAATGTCCTCATCATTAATGATCATAAAAGCAGTGGAAACGCCGATCAGCACCATAGCGGGAATATTCTTTTTAGTGAACCCAATTTCATAGAATTTTACAAAATCAACAGGAACATTTGAGAAAGGAGTGCCCCAGTTGGGTTTATTATATGAGTAATATTCGTTGTCGGATAGTCTGTAAAGCATCGATCTGTCAACTGTTTTCAGTAGTTGTCCAGAAAGTAAAACAGTAAAGAATATTAGAATTATCGAAGCTCTTTTCATATCTTAAAAATTATAGCTGAGGTTTAATGTTACATTTTCAGTGGAAGGGATCAGAGCAAACTGAAAAGCTTTCTTTTTCTGTGAATCGAGAATTACTGATGCTGAATAATACCCGAATGCTGCACCCAGAAGAATATCCGAAGGCCAGTGCTTATTGTCATAAATCCTTGATACAGCTGTAATAAATGCCAAAGGGTAAGTTATATACGGTAAAAACTTGTTCTCACTATAGCATCCGTTTATGATCTTTGCAGTTGAGAAAACAGTTGCTGAGTGACCGGAAGGAAGTGAAAGTGAACTGTTTGAAAATGATGGACCATCGAATTCATAGGGACCGTCATTTTCATAAGGTCTGTGCCTGTGGATCAAATGTTTAAATGATTGAGCGAATATACCTGTAATTGCAAAACTTTCCAAAGCAAGTAAAGAAGTTCTTCTTAGTCTATCATTATCGATCATGTTGGATACTAAATATGATGTTACCAATCCTCCGGTAACATAGAACCCGTTCCCGAGTTTTTCTGCTGCAAAAGCGATATTATCATTGATGTCGTTCTTATTTGAACGGAAAATATCCGAAATATATTCATCATTGTTATAAGTTATCATAGCTGCACCTGTAACAAGCCCGAGAACTGCATAATTTTTCCAAGACCAGTCAAGAGGAGAAATAATAAGATCTCCGCTATCAAAAAGATAATTCTTGTAATAATCAGGTGATATCATAGCATATTTATCCAGATAAGGGTCTTTTTTCTGGGAATATACTGAATTGAAAATGATCAGAGTTATAATTAAGGTCTTGAAATTCATTTCTGCTTCACCTTTTTTCTTATCGAATAGATCATATCTGGTATTGAACCTGCAGTTAACCGGTTCATAAGCCAGTCAGGGAGGATAGTTCCGGGGTCAAGGTATATTTTGTACTTGATCAAAGTTTCAGTGCTGTCTTCCGGATTTGTCATAATTTCCCAGCTTCCGTTATTCTCATTCAGTTCACCTTTGATATAACTCCACTCAATATGGTAAATTCCGTTCTTAAGAGAATCTTTCAGCAGCAGAGTATATTCTATGTCGAATATTGGAGCATCGTAAACAAAGTCGTATTCTGTACCCCGGGCAGTTTTTTTTACAAATGTGGTCTTTTCAATATCAGGCATGAAGCTGGGGTAATTAAGAACGTTATTAATGATCTTGTGGCATTTTATCGGTGACGAATCAACCAGAAATAATGCCTCAGCAGTTTTAATGTCTGAGCCTTTTTTCTCAATAAGACGTACGATCATATCATCTTCATTGAATACGATCTTTCCTGTATTATCAGGGAATGATAAAGCAGATAAGCATACAATATAAAGAAAAATAATTGGTATAATATATTTTAGAGTTTCGTTTTTCATCAGGATTAAATATAATGAATTTAAGGTGAAATGGAAGGAAATAATTTCTTTTAACAAGCCAATATAGTGAGCAATGATTTTTTATAAGTGATAATAAAAGGTATTGTATTAAAAAAAAAAGCCGCAAATTGCGGCTTTTGTATTTTTAGGATAATTTTCTAGTATTTTGCCAGATCACCTGTAACTTTTTCAACTTCATCAAGGATCTCACCTGACTTAACAAGTTCTTTCATATTGGTATGATCATCATAAAGAGGTCTGTCAATATCAAGGAAATCAACATACTTTCTGATTATATCTTTAGCTTTCTGAGTTCCGTGACCGAATGAATATTCTTCTTTTCTGAAATCAAGGGCCTGTGCAGCTGCCATGAATTCAATACCAAGAATACCATAAGCATTATCAAGTATCTGGAAGTTCTTGATTGCTGTGTTCATACCCATAGAAACGAAATCTTCCTGATCAGCAGCAGCAGGGATAGACTGGATACAAGCAGGAGCTGAAAGAATCCTTTGCTCTACGATCTGCATATCAGCTGTATACTGACTTAGCATAAGACCTGAGAACATTCCAGCACCTTTTGTCAAGAAAGCAGGAAGACCAACGCTTAAAGCAGGATTGTTAAGTCGGTTCATTCTTCTCTCAGACATTACACTTACCATAGTGATACAATAACCTGCCATGTCCATTGGGACCGCAACAGGAGTTCCCTGGAAATTAGCACCTGACAGTTGAAGATTCTTGTCAGGGAAGAAGATAGGATTATCACCGACACCGTTCAATTCGATCTCAACTTGAGACTGAGCATATGCAAGTGCGTCATGAGCAGCACCGATAACCTGTGGAGTAGATCTCATTGAATATGCATCCTGAACTTTACATTTTACTTTTTGCTCTTTAAGATCACCACCTGAAACTATCTTGTTGATCGATTCAGCACTTCTTACAGCGCCACTGAAACCTCTTACTTCATGTAATAATCTTGAGTAAGGCTTCATATTAGCTTTTAGAGCTTCTAAAGACATTGCAGCAGCTATTTCAGCCTGTTTTAACCATCTTTTAGCATCATATAAGAAGATAGCGCTCATTGCAGTTAAAAGGTTCGATCCATTGATAGTTGCCAATCCGTCTCTTGCATGAAGACCGGGAACAGGTATTCCAGCTTTTTCCATTGCTTCTTTTGCAGGCATTAATTCACCCTGATAATAAGCTTTTCCTTCACCCATCATAAGCAGAGCTACCTGAGACATTGGAGCAAGGTCACCTGATGCACCGACTGAACCTTTCTGACATACGAATGGAGTTACACCTTTATTTAATAGATCCACCAAAGTCTGAGTTATCACTAAACGGCAACCTGAGTTTCCGTGAGCATGAACATTGACTCTTCCAAGCATTGCACCACGAACATATTCGATAGGGGCAGGATCACCTATACCAGCAGCATGGTTATAGATCAAATATTTTTGAAAATCCTGAACCTGATCATCGTTCAGTACAACTTCTGAAAATTCTCCGATACCTGTGTTAACCCCGTACATTATCTCGTGAGCATCTATCTTTCTTTCAAGCATTGCTCTACAAACATTGATCCTTTCGATCGCATCAGGGTGAAGTTCAATTTTTTCATTGAATCTTGCAACACTTACTACTTTATCAATAGTTAATCCTGAACCATCAATTACTAAAGCCATTTTTTACTCCGTTTATTAAATTTAAAATTGTTTATGAAAATCTCTGATCATCATATATAAATGAACAAAGAAAAATTGCTTGTTTTTGCAGGTGTATTTAATTGAGGAATATACTTAAGGATATCTTATTTTTTTCAGTCTTCGCGACTTTTTGACCGATCTGCAGTATGATGAGTTACGGATTTTCATTGTATACTCTAAAAAAAAAGGACCGTTCACAAACATGAACGGTCCAGATTATAAAAAACTATTTTACGGTGACTTCCACTTTGTCAATATTTTTAACAACTTCGCGTGCGATAGAAGGGAAATAAATAGTTGCCTGACGGTTAGTGTTTTTAACAAAGTCCTTAACGGTAACAATATTTGTCAAATTAAATGCTGTACCAAACGATCTTTCAGAAGCTAAGATTGCATTGCCTTTATTGTCCAGTAGGGTCACAACTATTTTTGCAGCTGAAATATTTTTTACGAACATTTCAGTCTCATTGGTCATATTACCAGCATTAGGATTATAGACTCCATCATCGATCTCACTTGTTCCGCTTGAAAAATTCTGGATAGTTGTTTTTGCCATTTGATAAGCGTAGTCAGAAAGATCTATTCCAATGTTTAATTCTATATCAAAATATGTTGCTCCGTTCTTAGGAATCAGATTAGATCCTTTTACGAAAGCACTGAATCCCTGAATTATTTTATTTGATAATAGAAATTGTTTTCTGAATCCTGAAACATTTCCACCTTCAGCTTCCATTAAGTTAAAAGCAAAGAATCCTGTTCCGTAAGAAGCTCCCAAAGCTTCAGTAAATTGTTTTTTTGCTAAAGTGCTTTCAGGATTTTCCTTGTAAGCTGCTTCAAAGAAAGACATTGCAATTTGAGGCTGGTTTTGTCTCATTGCCATTTTTCCCTTATAAACATTTGAAAGGTTTCCTTTGTTTGAAGTTAGGTCAATAGTTTTAAGTTTAGCGACCTGAGTAGGATTAAGTTCCATTTTTAAATTCTTTCCGATAGGCATAACTACATATGAAACTATTGTGAAAAGGTCATTTGAATAACCCTGTATTACAATTGGACTTGAGGTAGTTGTGTCTTGAAAGCTGTGAACTAAGATATTGACAGGTAAGCTTTGATCAGGGTTTAGAGTATAGCTTCCAGTTACAATGAAATCAAGTTTAAAGTGTTCTTTCACAGTATCGAAAGAAGCAATATTGCCGGTATTGACAAAAGGAGTACCATTTTGTTTCAAGAAAGCATAGATGTCGTCATCTCTTACAATATTGATCCCTTCTATCCCAGAAAACTTATCTGTGATAATATCCATCAAAGCATAACCCATCCACTGTCCGTTTGGGTTACCGGAAGATTGTGATAAGGAATAAAATCCCACATTTACTTTTGCAGATACTATAGAAACAGTTATCAATGCCAGTAATAATATTCGTTTCAACATGTTTTTTCCTCTAATTCATTATTGATTATTTTGAGCCAGTAGCTAATGCTATTACTATTCCATGACAAAAATAGTTCAATTTTATTTTTTTAGCAAGGAAAAATTAAAATCAGAAATTAAGTTAAAATAATTGACAATACGGAATGGATAATTTACAATTAAGGATTAAATATACAAACAAACCGTGAACTTTGTAAGTTAAATAGGCAATAATACAAAACTAAAACAGGTTTCCTATACTCTATACCGACAGAATCAATGAAATTTAACAAGGTTTTATTTGAAGAGATTATTCATTCTAAATATTTTATTCCACCTGATATCTGCAATTGCAAGTGAAAATGATTCCACCGGTGTTGTAGGTCTTGACTTTGACAAAATATACCGCAGGTATGAGATCAAAGAGATAATTCTGAATGACCCACTGTCACAGGAGGAATTCTCTATCGTGACCGAAGATGAACAGAGTGAAAGTAAATTGAAGCGCTCAGGTTTAATTTACAGAGGTGTGAAATTTAATGCTGATTCCGGTGTGGACATAGTATCCGGGTTTAATTTAAATCTTAATGGAGAGTTGAGTGAAAATTTAGAAGCTGAGGCAGTTCTGAGTGATGATAATCTTGCAATGACCGAGGAGGGAACAAGTGAGATCTTATCAGAGATCGATAATATTTATATCCAGTTCAAACATCCTAACTTTATCTCGAGGATGGGAAATTATAATTTAAAATACAGCTCAAGAGGTGAGTTCGGGGATATCAATAAAGATCTTTCAGGAGTGCTGTTTAAGACTAACTATAAAAGTAATAATTTGGATGCTTTTGTTTCATCAGAGAGTTCTTCTTACAAGAGTATTGAACTTACGGTTCTTGAAGGTATACAGGGACCGTATGATCTGGATAATAACATAATCGATCTGAAAGAGATCATCCCGGGAAGTGAAGATGTTTATCTGAACGGTGTTAAGCTTATCAAAGGTTCGGATTACTACATTGATTATTTCAGTAATCAGATATTTTTCACACCTCTGAGACCTGTCCATCAGGGAGACAAAGTAACAGTGGATATCGAGTTCACCAGTGTGGATTACAAAAAGTATGTTTACGGAATATATTCAGAGAACAAGTTCATAAACGATAAGTTAACTGTTCAGACAGACTATTATACCGAGACCGATGATGAAAAAAATCCATTATCTTTCGATGGTACAGAAGAAGAAATACAAATAATTAGAGATGCAGGAACGGATTTGAATAATTCGTATATCTCAGGAATAACCTTTCTTGGTTTGAACAAAGGGGATTATAATATTTCACCTGATTCATTATATTACGAATATACAGGTAAAGACCTGGGGGAGTATGATATCGTATTTTCCAGATTCGAAGATTCTGGTGATTATGTGATGGAATATGACAGCACTGGAACTGTATACTACGTTTACGATCCTTTGAACGGTAATTACTTACCATTGAAGCATTTACCTTTACCTACTGATCTAAGCACACTGCATGCAAATCTGAATTACGAAGGAGAAGTTTTTTCTTTTACAGCTGAAACAGTATCTTCAAGCTATCAAAAAAACAAGCTGGCAAAGAATTCAAAAGTAAATTTTGACGGTTTCGGTGATCACGAAAAGATATCATTACGAACTAAAGATCTGAAAATATTTGATAAAAATACAGGTAAATACAAATTTTCAATTTCAAGAAAATATTACAATAATAAATTAATTCTTCCTGAAAGATTATCTGATTCAAATTTTAATGATAATTTCGGTATTGATATTGATCAGGATTCTATCAGCTATGAAAAATATATGTTTTCTGTAGAGCATACCCTAGGTACTTTCCTTAATAATAAAATAGATCTTTCCTACTACAAACTATCCGAAGCTATTGAGACTCAGAAAGCGGATCTAGACCTTTTGGGGGATTTTAAAAAGTATGGTTACCAATTAGCCTATACGAACAGGATAAGTAAGTCTGGAACCGACGAAGATACTTTAGAAAAATACTATACCGGTATTTACTTTGACCTATTTCAATTCAGGATCACCCCTTTCACAGGTAAAGAAAAGAAGTTGAATGTTAATGATACTTTAACAGCAGGGAGTATGGAGGATAAATATGGATTGTTGACGAACTTTACTCATGATTCACACAATTTGAAGAACAGAATCGAGTATAATATTTTCAGCGAACAAGACCATGCCTGGAAAGAGCAAAAATATCAGATATCTAATTTGATGGAATACAAGGGAAGATACAGTACAAATCTTATATCTGAAGTTATGTGGAACTGGGTCTCGAACACAGTTAAAGATTCCTCGGACAGCTACTATAATCTGATCAGTGCCAGATCAAACTACAACTATAAGAGTAATTACAGGATATTCTTGGGCTATGAGACAGAGAGAACGCTTGTCTATAACAAGATCAGACATTTTTACGAGGTTGAGGATGGTACAGGAGATTACAGGTATGTTGATGGTGAATATATACCGGATGAATTTGGAAATTATAATTTTTATATAATCAGTTTAGATGATCCAAAGGCTGCGACCGGAGTAAAATTCAACCTCAGAACTTTTTTTGACATACCGGATATTGCGAATAACGATAACATAATGTACTGGTTATCCAGGATAGATCTGGAGCAAAATGTTAATATTGAAGAAAGGTCACTGACAGAAACACCTTTGGATATCGTATTATTGAAAATACCCACATTTCAGAATGATTCGACAGTTTTCGGGATCATTGAATCTGATACAAAACTGTATTTTATTAAAAAAGGTACGACCGGAATTAATTACAGTGTAAAATTCCTTCGAAAACTTATGAATGAGTATGTATACTCTGGTGAAAAAGACGAAATTACCGATCAAACATTAGAATTTAGAACAAAAATTTCTGATCTCAGCATAAATTTGAACTTTCAGAGATCCAATTACTTAAAATATCAGATCAATCCCAGATTTATCACCGATGAATTGAGCAGGAATAAATTGAACATCAGTACTTTTTATGATATCAACAAGCAAATAAGACTTTTGTTCGATCTTGGATATGGACTGGAAGAGGAACTAATAAGAAAGATAACAACTCAGGAGGTCAGCTTAAACCCTTCGATAAAATTTTCATTTCACAGAAATGGTATAATCAGATCCTCATTTAAAATTATCAATATCACAACGGATTCTGCAAATATTCCTTACATGATGAATAGCGGTTTGGGTAAAGGTTTGAGTTACAGCTGGAATTCAACTGCGAACTATAACTTCAGCAAAAGTATCAAAGGAAATTTTTATTATACAGGTAGATACTATTCCTATGATACTAAACCGTTTCATGAACTGAGAATAGAGATCAGGATGGAATTTTAAGATCTGTACCATTTCCCGAATATCTTGTATTACCCTTTAAATAATTGTTTACTTGAAAAAATCGGCAAGTTTGAATATATTTGAACAAAATTAAAAGGAGTTGGATCATGTATAAGAACCTATTGATAATTTTTTCTGCTATAGCTTTATTGCTAGTTTTGTCATGTTCTGTTGAACCTAATTACACTGTTAAAGAAATCAACGGTGTAAAACATTATTACAACAAAGCCAAAGGAACCGAAGTGGTAAATATTGATCCTGTTAAACTGTTCGAAATAGACGGTACTGATCCAAGCTTACCGGATTCAAGCTCAGGCTTTGAAGCTGTAACTAAGATCATAACAGACTACAATGAGAACATATATGTTCTGGATAAAGAGAAAGCGGTTATAAAGAAGTATAATAACTCTGGCAAATTTGATAAATTGATCGGTAATAAAGGAAAGAACGTTGAACATTTTTTTAATCCTACTGAAATGGCCCTGATGTATGATACTTTGGTCGTTTATGATGAAAATCCCAGAAGGTTTATCCGTTATCTAACTAATGGAACATATATAAGTGCTCAAATACTGATGAGTACGAATACTCCTCAATATATGACATCTGACGGGAAAACAAATCTAGCTTCATTTCAATCAGTTAAGTATGTAGATAAAAGCGACAGTTTAAGATATATGAACAACGATATATGCATATTATCCGACAGATTTAAAGTTACAAAAGTGATAAAAGAGATCAAATATGCAATTGAAGACCCTGATTTTTTCATTCCGGATATGTTCACGACTTATTTTCAGAAAGATGGAAATTTCTACATTGCAAATAATGAGAGTGACAGTTATTCAATAGAAGTGAAAAATTCGAGAGGTAATATGCAGTATGTCATCGAAAAGGAATATGAAAAATTACCTTATAATTCTTATGAAGTCGGGCAAATGAACGAATTTATATCGAGAATCGGTGGTTCACCTGTTGACACTACAAAAACATATTATAAAAAAGCTGTAAATATGATTTATGTTGATAAATATGACCGTATATGGGCACTCCCTTCTCTGAATAGAACTGCGGAAAATGAAACTACTCATTATGTTGATCTTTTTAAAGATGGAGTCTTTCTGAACAGAATTATTCTTGATGTTGTAGGACGGGATGAGTCATTCCTGCTTTCTGGAAATAGGCTTTATGTAACCAATGATGTCACGAAAAAGATCAGTGTCTATGAATATTAGGGATGAAATACAGAAAAGGATCCTTGTTCTTGATGGAGCTATGGGAACAATGATCCAATCTTATAAATTAACAGAACCAGACTTTCGTGGAGATGAATTTTCAGATGTCCCAATAGATCAGAAAGGGAATAATGATCTTTTAAGTATCACTCAGCCAGCAATAATCTGTGAGATCCACAGTAAATATTTGTCAGCGGGTGCTGATATTATTGAAACAAATTCTTTTAATTCCAATAAGATATCTTTGCTTGAATATAAGGTAGAGGATCAGTGTTATAGAATAAACTACGAGTCTGCTCTATTGGCAAGGAGATCTGTTGAAAATTATCTCAAAGATAATCCCGGAGAAAGTAAATTTGTCGCAGGATCGGTTGGACCTTCAAGTAAATCATTATCAATCGCGACCGGAAGTGATGATCCGATAAAAAGGGATCTTACTTTCGATGATGTGAAGGAAGCATACTCTGATCAGTTAAAGGGACTGATCGATGGAGGTGTTGATGTTCTGCTTGTTGAAACTGTTTTTGATACACTTAATGCAAAAGCGGTCTTAAGTGTCATTACTGATATTTTTACAGAGAAAAATATTGAATTACCCATAATGGTATCAGGTACTCTGACAGAAGGTAGAACACTGGCAGGTCAGACTCTGGATGCATTTTATTATTCACTTGAACATGCAAATCTATTCAGCATTGGCCTGAACTGCTCGACCGGTGCCAAAGAGCTTAGAACTTATGTTGAAGAATTGTCAAAGATAGCCAAATGTTATGTTAGCGCTCACCCTAACGCAGGATTTCCTGATCAGCTTGGTAATTACAGCCAAAGCGGTAAAGAAATGGCTGCTATTGCCGAAGACTATATGCAGAATGAATTTGTTAACATAATCGGTGGATGTTGTGGAACAAGACCGGAGCATATCAAAGAGATAGCATCCGTAGCAAAAAAATATAAACCGCGAAAGATCCCTCAACAAAATAGAATAAGCAGATATTGCGGTCTTGAGACACAGAATGTTACTCATGAAAGTAATTTTGTTAATATCGGGGAGAGAACGAACGTTGCAGGATCTAAGAAATTTCTCAAATTGATCACCAAAGGGAATTATGAAAAAGCCATTTCAGTAGCCAGGGATCAGGTCGAAGGCGGGGCACAGGTCATTGATATCTGCATGGATGATGCAATGCTTGATTCCGAGACTAAAATGATAGAGTTTCTAAATCTTTTAGCTACTGAACATGAAGTGTCCAGACTTCCGGTAATGATAGATTCTTCCGAGTGGTCAGTGATCGAAGCAGGATTAAAATGTGTTCAGGGTAGGTCTATAGTAAACTCCATCAGCCTGAAAGAAGGAGAGAAGGTATTTTTGGATAGAGCAAAAAAGATCCATAACTACGGTGCGGCAATAGTTGTTATGCTCTTTGATGAAAATGGGCAGGCTGCCAGTTATGAAAGAAAAATTAAAATTGCGGAACGTTCATATAAACTACTAACAGAAAAGATAAAATTCCCACCTGAAAATATAATTTTTGATCCGAATATACTTTCAATAGCAACAGGTATGGAAGAACATAATAATTATGCTGTGAATTTCATTGAAGCCACTAAATGGATAAAAGAAAATCTTCCTTATTCAAAAGTAAGTGGCGGGGTCAGTAACCTATCTTTCTCTTTTAGAGGAAATAACGTTGTCAGGGAAGCGATGCACTCAGTATTTCTTCATCATGCCATAAAGGCAGGTCTTGATATGGGAATCGTAAATCCTGAGTCTCTCACTATTTACGATGATATCCCTGTAGAATTTTTAAATCTGGTTGAAGATGTTGTCCTCAATAAACGAAAAGATGCTACTGAAAGGCTTGTATCTTATGCCAATAATATTGACATAGCTGCTTCTGCTGAGGAAAAGATAAAAGAATGGAGATCATTTACAGTTAATGATAGAATAGCTCACTCAGTGGTAAGTGGAATAACTGAGCATATTGAGGAGGATCTTGACGAAATATATAACAGTTTAAATGATTCCAATGCTGTCATAGAAGGACCTTTGATGGATGGTATGAACAAGGTCGGAGATCTGTTCAGGACAGGGAAGATGTTCCTTCCACAAGTAATTAAAAGTGCAAGAGTTATGAAGAAAGCTGTTGCTTATTTAACTCCTTTGATCGAGCTTGAAAGATCATCAACAAAGGAGTCAAGTACTTCAGGTAAGATATTAATGGCAACTGTGAAAGGAGATGTTCACGATATTGGGAAGAATATAGTAGGAGTTGTGCTCTCTTGTAACAACTATGAAATTATTGATCTTGGAGTGATGGTCACTTCTGATAAGATAATCGAATCTGCTGTCAGAGAACAACCGGATGTTATCGGTTTAAGCGGATTAATATCACCATCTCTAAATGAGATGTCACACCTTGCTTCAGAATTACAAAGAGCAAATTTAAATATACCTTTGATGATAGGTGGTGCTGCAACTTCTCAGATACATACAGCAATCAAGATCGATCCACTTTATGATGCTCCTGTAGTCTATGTTAGAGATGCAACACAGGCAGTGAATGTTGTAAATGAACTGATGTCTTTTAACAGAGATAAGTATATTCAGGATCTTGCGGTCAAATACAAACATATCAGAGAAAACTACTTTTCAAAACAGGATAAGAAATATATTACTATCTCAGAAGCAAGAGATAACAGATTTAAGATAAATTGGGATGATTTTTCAATAAAAACACCTCCACTAGGAATTGAAATACATAGAAATTATGATCTGAAAGAAATTTCAGAACATATCAACTGGACTCAGTTTCTGCATGCCTGGGAATTAAATGGAAAATATCCTGAAATACTACAGGACCCGGCTAAGTGGGAAGAGGCTGCAAAACTGATCAATGATGCAAATAAAATGTTCTCTGAAATAATTGAAAATAATATGATAACAGCAGATGCAGTTTACGGGTTGTTTCCTGCAAACTCAGATGAAGATGATATTAAAATATTCAAAGATGAGAATAGAGATAAGGTTATAACAGTGTTGAGCAATCAAAGGGATCAGCAGTTTCTGGTTGACAAACCGAATTTATGCTTATCTGACTTTGTTGCACCAGTAGATGCAAATAAAAAAGATTACATAGGTGCATTTGTTATCACTACGGGCTTAGGTTTAGATAAATGGATAAATAAATTTAAGGCTGATAACGACAACTACAAAGCACTATTGCTTCAAACATTGGCAGATAGATTAGTTGAAGCATTCTCAGAGTTGCTTTTTACAAAGATAAGAACAGAGATATGGGGATATTCCCCAAATAAAGAGCAGGGAATTCGTCCCGCTTACGGTTATCCAAGTTGTCCAGACCATAGTGAAAAGCGAAAAATATTTGATCTCTTAGGTGTAACAGAGAATTTAGGTGTGACATTGACAGAAAATTACGCAATGGATCCGGTTTCGTCTGTATGTGGATTGTACCTTGCAAATAAAGAAGCAAAATATTTTACCGTAAGGGGAAAATAAATTAATAATTGATAATGAATAATTAAAAATGTAGGGGACGCCTTCAAGTCGTCCCCTCTTTTAAAAAAAGATTGCCACGGATTAAATATCCTCGCAATGACAAGAAAAACAAGGCATTAAAATGAAAGTGATCGATCTAATAAATAATAATAATTCCGGAAAACCGTTATTTACATTTGAGTTATTGCCTCCTGTGAAAGGTCATAGTATTGAGAAACTTTATAATTCAATTGATCCTCTCATAGAATTTAACCCTGCTTATATAAACATTACTTACCATCAGGCAGAAATAATGCAGGTCACACAAAATGACGGTTCGGTCATAAATAAACTGATAAGAAAAAGACCGGGGACTGTAGCTATAGCTGCAGCTATACAGAACAAATATACAATCCCTGTCGTTTCTCATTTGATCTGCGGCGGAACTAATAAGGATGAAACTGAAGATACTTTAATCGATCTCAATTTTCTCGGAGTAAAAAACATACTTGCATTGAGAGGTGATTCAAAAAGAAGTGCTGAGTTTATACCTGAGAAAAATGGTTATTCAAACGCAAGTGAGCTTGTTGAGCAGATCGTTAAGATGAATAATGGTGAATATCTCACAAAAGAAATATTTGATATGATCAAAACTGATTTCTGCATCGGTGTTGCGGGTTACCCTGAGATACATAAAGAAGCTTTGGATATGCAATCTGATCTTGAATTTCTTAAAATGAAAGTTGAGAAAGGTGCTGATTATATTGTAACTCAGATGTTCTTTGATAATAAAGATTATTTCAATTTTGTAAAAGCCTGCAGAGATATCGGGATCACTGTTCCTATTATACCTGGCATTAAGCCTATTTCAGCTATAAATGATATTAATTTACTTGAACCTACTTTTAAGATACATCTACCTGAAGAACTTGTTTCTGAGGTAAAGAAGTGCAAGACGAATAAAGAAGCCAGAGTCGTAGGAGTTGAATGGGCTATTATGCAGTCGAAGGAATTGGCTGAGGCTGGTGTTCCGGGGTTGCATTATTATACTTTGGGGATGAGTCGGAATATTAAAAAGATAGCTAAAGCGATTTTTTAATAAAAAAAGGTTGCATTAATGCAACCTAAACTCACAACCAAAGATCCATAACCCACAACTATAATTTATACCCGATAGTTCTCAAAAAATCTTTTCGCCATTTTTTCCCATCTTCCTTTTCAATACCCTTTGGTGCAAAACCGTCAATAACTCCCATAATTCCACGACCTTGATGAGTAGAAGCAATTATCACTTCGGTTGGATTAGCAGTTGCACAGAATATCCTGCATACCTCAGGTACATCTTTGATCCTACCTAAAACATTTATCGGGAAACCATCTCTCATAACAATTATGAAACTGTGACCGGCTGAAATTTTATAAGCATTATCTGTAGCTATCTTTGTAAGTTCTTCATCATTTCCGTGATATCTGACCAGACATTCACCTGAAGCTTCACAGAAAGCAACACCGAACTTTATATTTGGTACTGTATTTACCATAGCTTCATAAATATCTTCGACAGTTTTAATAAAATGTGATTGGCCCAGGATGATGTTTGCATCTTCAGGGAAATCTAATTTAACAATTTCTGTATGCATGGTTTGACTCCTTTGTGATGTAGTTAATGTTTGTCATATTCGGACTAGATCCGGATATCCATAAAAAAGTGGATCCCCGTGTCAAGCACGAGGATGACAGTTGGATTTACTGTTCTGACATGCTGATCCCGATACATCGGGACAGTATCTATCTTTTAAATCGTTTAGACCCTGAAATAAATTCAGGGTGATAATACTTATGCCATCGTGACAGATGACTACCAATTCGAACTGAGTGCAATTACTGAGTTCTCTCCAATTCTCTCGATTAGCTCTTGAAATGCTTCTTCTCTTGCAGTATCTCCACCATTTTCGTCATAATTCTCTGTATGTGTTACTGAATAGTCCTTTACAATAAATTCCTCTTTGATATTATCATAAAAGCTTATTGACAACCTTATTCTCAAAGATCTTTGTTGAGCAACCTCATCATCTGTCTGGGATGCTATTGATTCATCGAATAATTGAATAGTACCAAAAACCTTAGAGTCAGCATCTTTAGAATCATCGATGTCCATTAATCTGTAATCATCTATGTAGTAAAGTATTTTTTCATTGATGACCTGTGGGAGTGATAGATCATACCTGCTTGTATTATCATCAAAAAGAAGAACTTGAACGGTTTTTACATGAGGCGGAATACTTTTACCCGTGAAAGAATAGTATGTGCACGATTGAAGAAAGATCATGAAAATTATTACTGGAATTACAGATCTCATAAAGTGATCCCGTGTTTAGTGATCTTACGGTAAAGTGTTCTTTCAGATATATTCATCTCTTCAGCAGTCTTTCTTCTGTTGCCACGATATTTTTTCAGAAGTGAGATAATTTCCTCTTTCTCACTGTCTCCATGTTCGTAGGGAGTTATAATAACATTATCATCTGAATAACCATTAAGTTCATCTTCATATGAATAGTCAGAAATGATTTCTTTTTTACCTGATTTTAAAATATACCTTTTGATCTGGTTGAGATCGTTCTTGATTTCCAGCAAAGTTCTGAAAATAAGTTCTCTCTCATTCTCTTCACCAAATTTATTAAGCTTTACGGGAAGATTTGAAGAGTTCGGCCTACCTTTGAAATATTTTCTAATAGTATCACCGTTTATTACTTTCATTGTTTCCATTACAGTGAGCATATCAACAAAATTTTTCAATTCTCTGATATTACCTTTCCAGGGATGGTTTACAAGTTCTGATATAGCATCCATTTCGAAAATAAGTTGATTACGGTTGTGCTTTTCTGCAGAGAATTTTGAAAAAATACTTACAAATAACGGTATATCCTCAAGTCTTTCTCTCAATGGAGGTAATTCGATCGAAACAGCTTTTAAACGGAAATAAAGGTCTTCTCTAAAAGTACCTTTTTCCACCATTCTGGCAAGAACTTTGTTTGAAGCTGCTACGATCCTTACATTAACATTGATGTTCGTTGAACCTCCAACACGCATAAAGGAACCATTCTCCAGAACACGTAGAAGTTTGACCTGACTTGCAAGAGGGAGCTCACTTATCTCATCAAGAAAGATCGTTCCTTTGTCAGCAGACTCAAAATAACCTTTTCTTTTATCCGATGCACTTGTAAAAGATCCTTTTTCATGACCGAAAAGTTCACTTTCAATTAATCCCTCCGGTATGGCTCCACAGTTGATAGGGATGAATTTTTCATTTTTTCTGGGACTTAATTTATGGATCAAGTTAGCAAAAACTTCTTTACCTGTTCCACTTTCACCTGTAATGAGTACAGAAATATCAGTTGGTGCTATAGTTTTCACTATAGTTACAACCTCGTTAATACGTTCGGATTTTCCGATTATATCAAGATCATTGAAATTTTTACCAAAATCTGTATTCGATGAATCGTGAGCCATGTTGTTTCTCTAATTTTAATTGTCGCGATAAGTAAGGTATGTAATATAATTCTTAAGTATGAATTTTACAAGTGTGAAAATATTTTCAAAACAACAATTAAAAAAAGTAAAATAAAAACTTGACAATTGTTGAGCAGATCAATAAATTAGTTGGTAAATAATTAAGGTGCTAAAATGAATCAAAGTCGGGTAAACGAAATTTCAAACATAATAAGCTCAATGAAGCTTTATTGTCAATTAAAAGATAAAAAAGTTGCAAGATCAATGGATCTTACTTGCTCTGAATTAAATTGTCTGAAGCAGTATTTTGAATCAGAAAGTATATCTGTCAAGGATCTGGCCGAGAGATTGAATATAACTTCCGGTGGAGTTACAAGGATCGTTGCTGCTTTGGAAGAAGCAGGTCTATTGCGCAGAGATATGGCCCCAGATGACAGAAGAGGAATAAATGTTACTCTGACCGATAAAGGAAATGTATTTGTTAAAGAATTAAAAAAGATAACCATAAATTATTGCAAAGATCTCTTTGATGAAGTTAATGAACAAGATCAGGATACAATATATAATGGTCTAAATCTTCTTAATAAAGTGTGGTCATCAAAGTTGCAAAGGGACAAAGAAAAATTCAGTGAGAATTTGTCAGGAAACGATAATTGTTAGTAGAGACGTTGCGCTGCAAGGTCTTACAATTACGAAAACAAGATTGCCACTCCCGATTTATCGGGATCGCAATGACAAAACAACAAATAACGATTTAGAGGTATATATGGATAGAATTATAAAGGTGATATTTTCGACGGGGATTCTCACATTGTTCTATTTTATTTGGACAGGTACTACTGATTTGTATAATATATTGATAATTGCCTTCATAGCTTTAGTTATCAGTATTATCTATAACAGATCGTTGTTCAAACCAATGTTGTCTCCCAAAAAGTGGATATATTCTATCTGGTATGTAATATTCCTATTCATTGAAATAATAAAGGCAAATTTCGATGTAGCTCGAAGAGTTGTTTCTCCTAAGATCCCTATCAATCCAGGGATAGTTACAGTGAAAACAAAATTGAAATCAGCAATGGGTCGAATGATATTGGCAAATTCAATAACATTAACTCCCGGAACTTTGACAGTAGATATAGATGAAGATATATTATATATACACTGGATCGATGTTACTAATATCGATGAAAAAACAGCAACAGAGAAAATCGTGGCAAATTTCGAAAAATATCTGGAGGTGATCTTTGGCTAACTTACCGGAGATATTATTACAAATATCAACTTATTTTGTATCAGCAGGGATAATACTTGCGACACTGAGACTGATCATAGGTCCAAGTATGGCAGATAGAGTCGTAGCGCTGGATACATTTACAGTGATTTCCATTTCATTAATTACACTGATAGCGTGTATGTCAGAAAGGGTGATATTCCTGGATGTAGGAATGGTCTATGCTATCTTAAGTTTCATAGGTGTAGTCGCAGTAGCCCGTTATTTAGAAGGGGGGCTATAAAATGGAATGGTACAGAATTTTAGGATCAATAATAACATTAATAGGTTCAATATTCTTATTTCTCGGAGCTTTGGGAGTATTTAGAATGCCAGATCTTTACAACAGGATGCAGGCAGGAACTAAAGCAACTACTTTAGGAACAATTTTAACATTATTAGGAATCGGAATCTGTCATTACGAATGGATCGGTCAGATACTCGTAATAATAATGTTCATAGCTTTAACAAATCCTATTTCAAGTCATGCATTAGCTAGAGCAGCACATTTCAAAGGAATTCCTTTGACAAAAGGTTCTGTAGCTGATAAGCTGAAAGAGAAAGAAAGTACCGAAGTGGAGGTAGATTGATGGAATTACAACAAGGCATTTTCATACTGATGGGTTTAGCAATGATCATTGCGGCAGTATTAGCAATGCATGTGAAGGATTTGATATCTTCGATCATCGCAGTAGGAGTAGTAAGTTTATTTGCAAGTATATTGTATCTATTGATGCAGGCACCTGATGTTGCAATGACAGAAGCTGCTATCGGTGCAGGTTTATCTACTTTGATATTTTTATATGCACTTCACAAAACAAAAGATGTGGAGGAAGAAAATGATTAAAAGACTGATACCTTTATTATTAGTAATATCACTGTTTTTCATATTATTAAAAGTAGCGACGAATGTTGCACCGAATTATGATCTGACAGGTGTTGCAAAGACTTATGCAGAACAGGGAGCATCAGATCTTGGAGCAATGAATCTGGTTACTGCAATTGTTGTAACTTATAGAGGCTTAGATACACTGGGTGAAGTTACTGTATTATTTATGGCAGGAACTGGTATTGCTTTATTACTCAGAAGAAAGAAAAAGAAAAATGATTCAGGAATAAAGAATAGAGCAGCCAGTGAAATATTGAAGACAGGTTCAAAACTGTTGGTACCAATAATAACAATGTTTGGTGCATATATATTCATAAATGGGCATTTATCACCTGGTGGTGGATTTCAGGGTGGAGCAGCTATAGCATCTGCTGTAATGTTAATGTTCTTGGCAGATAGTTCATTTAAGATCAATCATAAAGTATTTGTTTTAATAGAATCATTTTCGGGAATCTTCTATGTCCTTATCGGTGTTTTAGGTCTCGTTATACTCGGAGCAGATAACTTCCTGGATAATAGAATTTTACCACTTGGAACTTTTGGAACTATTTTAAGTGCTGGAACTATACCACTGATCTATACACTTGTAGGATTGAAAGTAGGAACTGAACTGGCGAGTATATTGGACAATATGAAGGGGGAGCTTGAATGAATATAACAACTATAGTTCATATAACAGGATTTGCTCTCATATTGATAGGTTTCTGGGGAATGTTGACCCAAAAGAATATGATAAAGATAATTTTAGGATTAGCAATAGTAGAGACAGGTGTTCAGCTTGTGATGGTCGCTTTTGGATTTATAGACGGAAGAACTGCTCCTATCTTAGACTCTGCGGTAGAGCTTAGCAAGGCATCTTCGTTAATAGTTGATCCTGTACCTCAGGCACTGGTTCTTACAGCTATTGTTATTGGCGTGGCGGTAAATGCTCTGATGCTAACCTTCGTAATAAGATTATACCAACAGAAGAAATCATTGTCAATTAACGATTACAAGGACTTAAAATGGTAAATCCAATATATATAATAGCAATCTTACTAGGTCTTGGATTTTTATTGCCGTCAATAAATAAGGCCGGAATAAAAGTAACAGTAACAATATTCTTTTTAGGAATAATAGCAGTTACTGCGATCAGTTACCAATGGTTGTCAGCTTTTCTGATCGATGGTCAACAAGCTGTACAGATCTTCACTGCCGGATTTAAACCTCCGATGTCGATCAATTTACAGATGGGGTTAAATGAAGCGGTTCTAATTACATTGATCAATTTTGGTGCTTTACTTGGAGCGATCTATTCGTTTAAATATTTTGCAGAGAACGGAATTCAGGCATTAGTAGTATTTTTACTCTTCATACTCGGAATGAACGGATTAGTATTGACCAGAGATATATTCAATATTTTTGTTTTCCTGGAAATTACATCAATTGCAACGTATATCCTTATAGGTATGGACTTAAGATTAAAATCTCTGTCTGCAGGATTTAAATATATGATTGCAGGTGGGATTGCATCAGTATTTTTACTTCTTGGTATAATCCTTATATATTCTAAAACAGGAACTTTGAACTTAGATGGAATGATCGCTGCTGTATCAGCTGCAGGTTCATCACAAATATTATTTGTTGGCGTATTCATACTGATATTCTCTGTTGTAATTGAATTAAAAGTTTTCCCTGCTAACGGTTGGGCCTTAGATGTTTATGAAGGATCTGATACAGGCATTTCTGCAATGATCTCAGCAACATCTGCAACGGCTTTGTTATTTGTTCTATACAAAGTACTTCCTTTAGCATCAATTGATCTAACAAAGATGATCGTTATAATCGGTGTGCTTACTTTTGTAGTATCAAACCTTTTCGCAATTATGCAGAAGAGTACGAATAGATTGTTAGGTTATTCTTCGATAGGTCAGATCGGATTATTGGTATTTGTAATAGCATCAAAAGATATACTCGGTGATAATTTTGAGAAAATATTCTTTGGATTACTTATCAGTCATTTCTTAGCTAAAGCAGGTTTGTTCTGGTTGTCAGGAATTGTAAAAGCTGAGAAAATTCAAGACTGGGTAAAGATAAAGAAACATCCTATTCTGATTTTCATGTTCGGAACATTTATCTTAGCACTGATGGGTTTCCCTCCATTTCCATCTTTAGCCGCAAAATGGTCTTTAGTAATGATACTGGCTGAGAATGGATCGTTCTTATGGATAAGTCTGGTGATATTAGCATCGATACTTGAAGTCCTTTATTTATTCAGATGGTTCGGTTACATTCTTAAACTGGAAGACAGTGAAGAAAAAGTAGAAAAACCTCAACATCAGTTACATCCGGTCTATATTGTTACTCTATTGCTTTATGTCGCAGGGTTCTATATTACCAGATCATTTGATGCTGGTCTGTCAATTAATTTCATACCTTTAGCATTTGTGGGAATACTATTCTTAATAGACTTCTTACCAGTATATATTAAGAATACACTGGTTATGATCGCCGTATCATACTATGGATATATACTTGTTCCCGGTTTAGATACTTTAAAGCTGATATTCGCTTTGATATTCTTAGTCGGTGGAATATTAACATTTATTCCCGGTTATAGCGTAAAAGGGAAGAGAATAGGATTCTATCCTGTTGCTGCTATGATGTATGTAGGACTGATCGGATTGATCGAAGCTGAAACTTTCTTTCAATTCTTTTTTGCCTGGGAAATAATGACAGCAGGTTCGTACTTCCTGATCCTGAGAGGTAAAAGATCAATGTCTCACGCATTGAGTTATATATTATTCTCTGCAGGTGGTGCTTATCTGATCTTATTCGGATTTGCTTTATCCGGAGCTGAAACCGGAAGTATTTTATTAACTTCATTGTCGGAGGTTCATATTTATGCAACTATGGTATTTATACTTCTTGCACTGGGTTTTATGACAAAAACTGCTTCTATCGGACTTCATATCTGGTTGCCGGGAGCTCACGCTGAAGCAGAAAGTGATGTTTCTCCAATGGTTTCTGCAGTACTACTAAAAGCCGGAGTATTCGGACTGATAATTCTATTCATAGCAATGAGAAATAACGATGTTTCAAATCTATTTTACATATTAGGCTGGGTAGGAGCAATTACAGCTTTACTTGGAAATTTAATAGCTTCATTCCAGGAAGATGCGAAGAAATTACTGGCTTATTCAAGTATAGCTCAGTTAGGTTATATCTTATTTGCTCTAGCAATAATGACAAATGTAGGCTGGCTGGCAGCAATTTGGTATTCGATCACTCATTTCTTGTATAAAGCCTTATTATTCCTTGCAGTAGGTGCGATAGTATTAAAACTCAAAACTCATAAAATGTATGAAATGGGTGGTTTGATAAAAAAAATGCCGATGTCTTTTATTTCAGTTCTTATCGGTATAATTGCATTGTCAGGTGTTCCTCCATTGGCAGGATTCGGTGGAAAATGGCTTCTTTATAACGCTTTTATCTTAAAAGGATGGTATTTCCAGGGTGCAATTATTGCCTTCTCTGGAGTTGTAGCTTTCTTATATCTTTTCAAACTAATATATTCGATTTTCTTAGGACCTATAAAAGATAAGCATAGAAAAATGACAGAAGTATCAGTTTGGTATTTGATACCTCAATATTTGATAATAGCTACTCTGATGGTCTTATCATCAAAACCAAGGATGATACTGGAGAAAGTAGGTTTATATTTTAAAGAAATATTACCTGAGAACACTGTTGTCTGGAATGGTGATGCCGCATCAACTTTTGTAAATGGTAAATTATTCGGTGTTTGGGATCCGTTCTATATAATGATAATAGTATGTGTCATGTTCGCTGTTTTATTAGGATTCCTATTATTTGCAAGCAGGAAAGCAACAAAAGTTGAAATGTTCAACATTGTATATTCTGCCGAAAGACCTGAAAGTCCTCAAACTGCACATTTTTCATATAATATGTTCTCACATTACAGAAAAGCTCTTGGTTTTCTTGTCTTGCCACTAGTAACAAATTTCTGGAATTTTATAACTGATCTTTTTCATTCGAGTTCAGATTTCTTCAGAAAATTCTATAACGGTAATGCACAGGTATATATTATGCACATAATCGGTTTTGTCGTATTTTTCTACTTTATTCTTAACGGAGGGATATTTTAATGGAATTGACACTTACATCAAGAATACTATATTCCCTATTAGGTTTATTCATAGTTTTTAACTACGGGCTTCTTCAGTCAGGGGTTATGAGGAAGATAGTTGCCAGAGTAGCAGGAAGATATGGGATTCCGGTATATCAGTCATATTTTGACATTATTAAAAATTTGGCTAAAAGATCACAAATAACTCATGGTATTATGTTTTATCTTGGACCAATTTTCAGATTGGGTGGCGGAATAGGACTTTTCTTATTCATGCCTATGATATTCGGTTCAATATATTTTAAGAATTTTTCATTCACAGGTGATATTGTATTACTAATGTACTTCCAATTTTTCGGAATGCTTGGAATGGCTTTAGGTGCCGGAGAAGCGGGACATCCTAATTCTACTATCGGGATCAGTAGAGGGCTTGCACAATTTACGACTGTTGAGATTTCATTTACACTCGCTATAATTGCTATTGCAATTCAATATCAAACATTATCAGTTTATAATATAGTAGCAGCACAACAAGGTGGAATCCTTCACTGGACATTATTTCAGAATCCCGTTGCGACTCTAGCAGGAATGTTATCTTTTCTCGGAATTATGCGACATGCTCCTTTTAATGTAGTAATGGCACCTCAGGAAATACCGATCGGTCCACCAACTGAATATCACTCTACTTATCTTGGAATGCTTCAATCCAACAGAGCTATCCTTCATATTGTAGAATCTGCACTTTTTATGAATTTATTCTTTGGTGGAGCTACGAACTGGATAGAATTTATAGTAAAAACTTTCTTCATATACTTTACCACAGTGTTCGTTGGAGTAGTATTTCCGAGATACAGAGTAGATCAATCAGTGGCATGGTTCGTGAAAGTACCTTTAGTAATTGGTGTTTTAGGTGTGATTTATGCGACATATATTAACTAATAGAGGTTTAAATAAATGACTCGAATGGATGATTTAAAAAAGAGAACTGTAACCGCACCTGATGGTGAAGTATTTACAGTTGATCCGATGAAAGAATACTTTTGTGATAAAAGACCTGAAGTTCAGGAGCCTGCACATCCGTTACTTGAAAAATTCTTCAACTGGGCAAGATCGAATTCTCTATGGGTACTTGGATGGGGAACAGGGTGTGGTAGTATTGAATTACCGCCTTTGACAACTCCAAGATTTGATATGTTCAGATACGGTGTTCAGATGAGACCTACTCCAAGACAAGCAGGTGTGTTTATTATTTCAGGATATTTGGCTGTGAAAACTTTGAAAAGAGTTATCAGAGCTTATGAGCAAATGCAGGGTCCTAAGTATATAATAGCATTAGGCAGTTGTACGATTAACGGTGGAATGTATTATGATAGTTTTAATACTATCAACAGACTGGATCACTATATTCCGGTAGATGTTTATATCACGGGATGTATGCCAAGACCTGAAGCAATTCTTTCAGGGTTTGTAGAGCTGAAGAAAAGGATCAGAGCAGGTAAAGCCGAAGGTGCAAATGATTATGCTGAGAGATTTGACTGGTATAAGGCTAATCAAAAGAAGGTAATCAAAGGATGGGATATGCCCGATTACAACTGGTAAAAATTTTTTAAACTTTGATTTACTTCGTCAGAGTGAATTCCTTCTCAAGTCACTTGGGTTAACCAAGCTCCATTTCGAAGTAATATCACTCTTCCTTGTAAATCTTCGTTTAAAGCAATTTTGGGATTATATGGATATAGGAATTAAAATAGGATTAAAAGATATGAATGAAATATTAGAAAAGATAAAAAGTAAATATGAGATCACGGATGTTCTTCAGAAAAGGGATGATCTGCTGTTTTTTTCTATCGGGAAAAAATTACTTGTCGATATTCTGAATTATCTGAAAGAGCTTGAAGGTTTTACACATTTGATAATGCTGTCAAGTGTTGACTGGCTGGAAGAGAACAAATTTCAGCTGACATACATTTTAAATCATCCTGTAAACAAATATGATATTGCTATCCGAGTTGATATTGACAGAGATAATCCTGTTATGGATTCTATTCATCATCTATGGATACATGCACAAACAGATCAGAGAGAAATTAAAGAATTATTCGGCATCGATTTTCCCGGCAGTCCCGGTGTTAATGATGATTTTGTACTGGAAGACTGGGATGATATCCCACCTATGAGAAGAGATTTTGATACATTGAAATATGCTACAGATAATTTCTTCCCGAGAGAAGGAAGGAAGAGTTATGATACAAAGGAATACATGAAATCAAAATTGTATCCGGATCAGGGTTAGGTGCTCGTAGAGACGTTGCCCCGCAACGTCTCACAGCACATAATAATAAAACAAAATTAGAGGACAGTAGATGTTCAATATAAAAGAAGACAGATCAAAATTTCCTACTATGAAAGATGACGGAACATTAGATTTCGATCTTGATTCCCAAAAATATGTAAAGATCTGGCAAGGGCCGAACCATCCTGGAGTTACAGGAAATATGGCACTTGAACTTACAGTTTCCGGTGATGAAGTTATTAAATCAAAGACACATGTAGGTTATCTGTACAGAGCTTTTGAAAAATTGATGGAAAGAAGAAAATTCATCCAGTGTTTTCCTATCTGCATCAGAATGTGCGTTCCCGAGCCTGATATTAATGAATATTTGCTTGCTGCATCTGTTGAAGAACTTGGAGGTATTGAGGTCCCAGAGATGGCAGAATGGCTAAGAACATTAGTGCTTGAAATGGCAAGAGTAACTATACTGCTTAGAGGAGTTCCCGGACAAGGTGGGACTATGAGTCTTGGAATGGGAGTTCAGTGGGGTGTTTATATCAGGGACCTGATGCTGGACAGATTTGAAGAACTTACAGGTGGCAGGGTTTATCACATGTATATTGCACCTGGTGGAGTTAGAGGACTATTACCTTCCGGATTCAAAGAAAGAATGGAAGAAGTATTAAAAAAAATTGATGAATTTGTCGTTGATATAGATAATTTGATGTTCAGTAATGCTGTTTTCAAGAAGAGAACAAAAGGTGTTGGAGTAATTGAAAAGGATTGGATCGATAAATACAGTGTTGTTGGTCCTAATGCCAGAGCAGCTGGAATAATGAGAGATGTCAGAAAAGATTATCCGTATTTGAAATATGATAAATTAGACTTTGAACCTCATACTGAGAAAGATTCAGATATTTATGCAAGATCAAGGGTAAGATGGCATGATCTTCAAGCGTCAGTAGATCTTATAAGGCAGATCATGGCTAAAATGCCGGAAAAAGGTGAGATCAGAGCCAAGACACCGAATGTTCTTCATTGGAAAATACCTAAAGGTGAAACTTACAAAAGAATAGAATCATCCAGAGGTGAATACGGTTTCTATATGGTAACTGACGGTACTGAATACCCTAGAAGAATAAATCTTAGAGGACCAAGTTATAATTCAGCAATGGTGTTACTTGAAAAAATATTGGTAAACGCTAATATATCAGATGTTTCATCGTTGATGGTATCATTAGCTACATGCCCACCGGAAATTGAGAGATAGTTGTGAGTTGCGGGTTGTGAGTTGTGAGGATAAGTTCCCAATAACTCAAAACCAACAACTCAAAACTCTAAACCAAGAATAGAAAGTTTTTATATAGAGGATTAACATGAGTATAAAAGATGTATTATCACCATTTTTAGCTTGGAAGAAAGTATTTAAGGATCCGGTTACTGTTAAAGATCCGTTCAATGACAGACCGGGTGCTCCAAGATATAGAGGATTCCACAAAAACGAGCTGGATAAATGTATTGGTTGTGGAGCATGCGAAGAGATTTGTCAGAATGCTGCTATAGATATGGTTCCTGTTGAAGGTATTGAAACTAAAGACGGTGACAGTGGATTAAGGCCAATGGTTGATTACGGCAGGTGTTGCTGGTGTGCTTTATGTGTTGATGTTTGTTCGACAAATTCTCTGACTTTATCTAACGAATATACCTGGATCGATTCTGATCCGGATGTTTTCAGATTTATTCCCGGATATGACAAAAAAGAGTGGGATAATAATGAACTTGGGTGGACTAAACCTAAAAATTATGATCTTAACAATTACGATAGAGTTGACATGGCTGAGCTTCATCCTGAAGAAAGGGATAAATCATTCATTGAATTCGTAAAAGGTTATTCTAAAGAACAGGCGGAAGCGGAAGCGGACAGATGTATTGATTGTGGCCTTTGTACTGCAACTTGTCCTGCTCATATGGCTATCCCTGAATATATCAAAGCTATCAGAAATGACGATATGGAAGAAGGTCTCAGAATAATGTATGAAACTAATCCATTGCCGGAGATATGTGGTAGAATATGTACTCATAGGTGTGAAACTGTCTGTGCGATCGGTCACAAAGGGGAACCTTTATCTATTCGTTGGTTAAAAAGATATATCGCTGATCAAGTTCCTGAGAGTAAATATAAAGAAGTTCTTGAACGAGGCTTAGAGATCACTCCAAAGAGTAAAAAAGTAGCAATAATAGGTTCAGGACCTTCAGGCCTTTCAGCTGCTTATTACTTATCAAGAATGGGATATGCAATTAAGATATTTGAAGCACTTCCTGCTGCAGGTGGAATGATGAGATACGGTATTCCTGAATATCGTCTTCCTTACGACCAGATCGATAAAGATATTAACTATATTTTATCCTGCGGTGTCGAGATAGAATATAATGTTCGTATAGGTAAAGATATTACAATAGAACAACTTGAACAAGATTATGATGCGGTCTTCTCAGGCACAGGTTTGCACCTTGGTAGAAGTACAAGAATACCGGGTTCTGAACATGAGAATGTTTACTTTGCAACTGATCTTCTGAGAGAGATATCTCTTGGAAATGAGATCCGCGTTGATAAAAAAGTAGTTGTTATCGGTGGTGGTAATGTTGCGATGGATATCACCAGATCGTTAGCAAGACTGCAGAATAAAAAATATGGTAAGGTAGATGTGACTGCAACTTCACTTGAGACTGAAGATATTATGCCTGCTGACAGGGAAGAGGTTGTTGAAGCAAGAGAAGAAAAATGTATCATTGATCCCGGATGGGGACCGAAAGAGATTGTAATTGAAAACGGTAAAGTAACAGGTCTAAATGTTGTTAAATGTCTTTCAGTATTCGATGAAGAAGGAAGATTCAGTCCTAAATTTGATGAAGCTCAAAAGAAATTCTTCCCGGCAGATATGGTTGTTGAATCAATCGGTCAGGGTATGGACTTATCTTACCTAGAATCTATTAAAGATAAACTTGAATTCAGCGATAGAGGCAGGATTGTTGTTAATGAAAAATATCAATCATCACTTCCTTGGTTATTCGTTGGTGGAGATATTATAAAAGGTCCTGATGTTATCAACGGTATTGCAAACGGTCATACTGCAGCAAAAGGTATAGATGAATATTTGAGCAGTAAATAAACAGGAGATGTGATATGAAATTAACAGATTTACTAAAGAAGAAACAAAGTACAGAGACTTTTAATATCGATATTAACAGTACTGCAAAAGAAGCGGTTGAGTTATTCGGAAAACATAGAGTTGGATCTTTAGTTGTTACTGACGGCAGTTCAAAACTTCAGGGTATCGTAACTGAGAGAGATGTTCTTTACAAATGTGACGGTCATCCTGAAACAATGAAGATCAAAGATATTATGACTCCGAAAGAGGATCTCATCATTGCAACTAAAGATGAAAGATTAAGCTATGCAATGGATGTGATGATCAACAAGAGAGTCAGGCATCTTCCTGTAGTTGAAGATGGAAAGCTAATTGGAATATTATCCATCGGTGATGTTCTAAAACAGGTTCTTGAGCAGTCAGAGACTGAAGTGAAAGAACTCAGGGAATATATTCAAAATCCTTACGGGATCAATATATAAAAATTGATAATGGACAATTTGCAATTGACAATTAAATAATATGTACGGGTTCAACAATTTGAACCCTTTGCGCTTCCGGGCACAAGATGTTGTGCCCCTACATCTAACTTCTAATAGCTCCATTTGGGGCTATTTTTTATGTCATTTATTCTAAAATTTTCAATTCCTAATATTGATAAATATGCTTATATTCTCCAGCCTATTGATATAGATAGATGGTGTGATTATCGAAATGTTGATTAAAATGAAAATGTGTTATTTTAAAAAAAATAATCTAAACATTGTGACTAAAGTCACAGGACTTAGGGATAAAAGTATTTATATTATTCAAAAATTATTAATAAAAGGATGTAACAAATGAAAAAAACAGTAATACTATTAACGGTAATGATCTTAGCGGTCATGATCAACGCACAAGAAGCAAAAATAGTTGGAAGCTGGTTGATGACCAAAGCTGAAGTAGGTGGTGATGTTCAAGAACCTTATTACATTACAGAATATCAGGTCGACGGAAAAATGATCATTATGGGTATGGATGCCGGTACATGGAAATTCAATAAAGAAGATAATAGTATTATTACTGAATCTGAATTGGATAAAGATTTTAACGGTGAGAGCAAAATAATTAAAAACACCGATGCTGAGTTAATAATGACTAAAGATGAAGCGAAATTATTTTACATCAAGATCGATCAGGATAAAATTAAGCTTAATAATTTAAAATCAGGTCTTTTCGGTCTTTGGAAGTTTAACGATAATGACGGATATACTAATCTGCTGAAATTTACAGAGCCTGATGAATTTGTTATGATAAGTTACAATGAAAATGAAACTTCAACCACCAACGGAACATGGATTTTTGATCCTAAAGAAAATTCTCTTACAATGTTGGGATTTAACAGTTATTTGAAAGGGAAGAATAATATAATGAAAATTACTGCTTCAGAATTGACTATTGATTGCAAAGGTACTGTCTTAAATGCAGTGAAGGATAATTCAGATGCCGGCGAATTGGAAAGATTAACTTTTGTTTACGAGGATTTTGAGGAAGAGCAGATCAGCGAGATTAGTTTACCATGGGTCGATCTTCAGGAGATGATAAATTATTTAAAGAGTGTAAAATATTTAAAGTATAGCAGAGGAGTATTGATAGAAAAAATTAATGCTTTTAAAAAGAGTACTATTCTTTCTAAAGTCATTGTCGATGAAGAAAATTATAGAGTTAATTTCACAAATTTCAGTTTAACAAAAAATGATACAACAGAAATCTCAGATAAGATCAAAGATGAATCGAATGAATCCGACAATATCTTTTTCCCTGAAGAAAAACTTACTGATTATGACTACAAGATAATCGGAGTAGAGGATGTTGAAGTTCCGGCAGGTAAGTTCACTTGTACGGTAACTGAAGGATTCAACGGAGAAGATAAAGTGAAATACTGGATGATAAATGATAAACCAGGAGTATATGCCAAGACAATAGTTGAAAAATCATCTCCTTTTGGAGATCTGGAATACATTCTTACAGAACTAGAAGAAATTAAATAATCGGAGCTAGACATGAAAAAAACATTAATACTACTACTGATGAGTTCAGTGACTTTTTTAATGGCAAGTGGTACTTCTAAGTTGATATTCGAAACTTTTGAGGGAACTTTTCCTCCTACAGGTTGGTCACTTCAAACAACTGGTGGAGGATTTACCAAAAGTGCGAACAGACCTTATAAAGGAACATATTCAATGATCCATACTGGTCAGGGTACTAGTGATGACTGGGTTACTACACCTCTTATATCTATAGATATATATGATTCTGTAAAAGTGACATTTTGGGAGAATATTGATTATGATTATCATGCTGATGTTCATGATTTTTGTGTTTCTACAGATAAGATTCATTGGACAAGTCTGTATTCAGATCTTCCTCCCGAAGATACTTATCAGCAGGTCACTATATCACTTGATGCATATATGGGACAAGATGTGTATTTAGGATGGAATTATGCTAATACTGATGGTGATGACTGGTATATTGATGATGTGATAGTTACAGGATATTTTGGAGATTTTACAGATATAGAAGCTGGAATAGATGATGTAAGTGATAGCTCAGTTGCTTGGGGAGATTATGATAATGACGGGGATCTTGATATCTTATTGACCGGAATAACTGATTTAGGATTTATTTCAAAGGTATATAGAAATGATAACGGAGTTTTCTCAGATATCAATGCTGCATTAACAGGTGTTTCTTCTGGTTCAGTTTCTTGGGGAGATTATGATAACGATGGAGATCTTGATGTTGTACTGTCAGGTTATACAGGGTCAGTATATGTCTCTAAAATATATAGAAACGATTCTGGAATTTTTACAGATATAAATGCAGGATTACCAGGAGCTGCTTCCGGATCAGTTGCTTGGGGAGATTATGATAATGATGGTGATCTTGATTTAGTACTGTCAGGTTATACAGAATCTGAAGGTAAGATTACTAAGATATATAGAAACGATTCAGGTAGTTTTTTTGATATAAATGCAGGTTTACAAGGTGCTGTTTATAGCTCAGTATCTTGGGGAGATTATGATAATGATGGAGACTTAGATTTATTGCTTACAGGAAGTATAACTTCCGGTAATATTTCAAAGGTATATAGAAATGATAACGGAGTTTTCTCAGATATCAATGCTGCATTAACAGGTGTTTCTTCTGGTTCAGTTTCATGGGGAGATTATGATAATGATGGCGATCTTGATATTTTACTGACTGGTTATTATTATGAAGGAACTGCTCATTATATTTCAAAAATCTACAGAAATGATTCAGGTATATTTAATGATGTAAATGCTGTATTACAAGGAGTATGGGAGGGGTCAGCTGCTTGGGGAGATTATGATAACGATGGAGATTTAGATATCTTGTTAACAGGTTCTTATTATACTAAAATATATAGTAATAATTCAGGAGTATTTACCGATATAAATGCGGGATTAGTAGGTGTTGAGTATAGTTCTGCTGCCTGGGGAGATTATGATAATGACGGCGACCTGGATATTTTATTAAGCGGTGATACAGGAGGATCAGGGAGTATTTCTAAGATATACAGAAATAATTCTGCACCAAAGAATACTCCTCCAAGCGCACCGACAGGATTATCTGTAGTATCGGACAGATTTGATGCAACGCTAACCTGGAACAAATCAACGGATGCACAAACTCCTCAGGATGGACTATCATATAATCTTTACATTAGTACAACAAGCGGAAATGATGAAATAAAAAGTTCAATGAGCGATGCTTCCAACGGTTACAGAAAAGTTGTAAGCTTAGGAAATATTAATCAGAATACATCATACACGATCCATGATCTACGTTCAGGAACATATTATTGGAGTGTTCAGGCTGTGGATAACGGATTTGCTGGATCAGTTTTTGGAACGGAACAATCATTTACATTCGTAGGAGCTTTTGATGATATCGAAGCGGGTTTAATGGGAGCAACCGGATCAACTGAATGGGGTGATTATGATAATGATGGTGATCTTGATATTTTATTGACTGGATATACAGGGTCTGGAGATATTTCAAAAATCTATCGCAACGATTCGGGATTATTTTACGATATAAATGCAGGATTAGAAGGAGTTTATGCGAGTTCCGTAGCTTGGGGCGATTATGATAATGACGGAGATTTGGATATCTTATTGACCGGATATACAGGGTCTGGAGATGTTTCAAAAATTTATCGTAATGATTCAGGAGTATTTACTGATATCAATGCAGGATTAGAAGATGTGACTGTCGGGGCTGTTGCCTGGGGTGATTATGATAATGATGGTGATCTTGATATTTTATTGACAGGATATGCAAACTCAGGAATGATTTCGAATGTATATCGTAATGATTCAGGAACATATACTGATATCAATGCAGGTTTAATTGAAGTTTCTAAAAGTTCAGTAGACTGGGGCGATTATGATAATGATGGAGACCTTGATATTTTATTAACCGGCAATACCGGATCTGAGTATATTTCAAAGATATATCGCAACGATTCAGGACAATTTACAGATATTGGAGCAGGATTGGCAGGTGTATTTATAGGTTCTGCAGTATGGGGAGATTATGATAATGACGGTGATTTGGATGTTTTGTTGGCTGGTGGTATAAATTCAGATCCATATAGTATTTCAGAAATTTATCAAAATAATTCAGGTGTTTTTACCGACATAAACGCTGGTTTAACAGGCGTTTCCCTTTGTTCAGCTGCTTGGGGAGATTTTGATAACGATGGCGATCTTGACATAATATTGGCGGGTGATTCAGGCAGTGGTTATGTATCCAAAGTGTATAGAAATGATTCAGGTGTTTTTAATGGTATCAATACAGGCATAACTGGAATTAGGAGTTGTCATGCTTTATGGGGAGATTATGATAATGATGGTGACCTTGACATATTAATTGAAGGAAATACGGAATCTGATGTTAGAATTACTAAGATATATAGAAACAATTCAGAAATTTCAAATACTATTCCTTCAAAGCCTAGTAGATTGATCACTAAAATTGAAAATGATTCATTAAAATTATCTTTTAATCCTGCTTTAGATCTCGAAACACCTCAAAACGGATTATCATACAACATTGATGTACAAGTTACAGGTGAGAGTATTAATGCCGGAATGTCAGATCTTACAGATGGCTATAGAAAAGTTGTTGATATAGGAAATGCTTCTCAAAATACCTTCTACAATATAAATGGCTTTTACACATTCTTACCTCAGGGTGGGAAAACCGTTTCATGGAAAGTTCAGGCAATTGATCATGCTTTTGCAGGTTCTGAATTCGCTTCATCACCGACTTTCGTTATTCCATCACCAAGAGATCTTGAGATCACTTCAAAAGATGGAATGACTGAAGCTGATATGCTTCAATGGGAATATGTATATCCCGAGTATCTTGACTATTATGTTATTCAGATAGATGAGGATCCTGAGTTTTCAAATCCAATCGAAGAAACAATGCTGCTTGATAAGAATTCCGGCAGTAAGATCACAAATGAGGGTAAAACATTCTACATCGGACAGGCTTTGAATTCTCTAAGTCAGTTCGACAGTTTAGTTAATAATACAACTTACTACTGGAGAATGAAGCCGGTTTATCTTGGAATAAACAGGTTTACGATATTCTCAGAGACTCCTGCTAGTTTCATATATAAGCCAACTACAGGTGGGTCATTGCCAAATGCTCCTATTTCAGGATTTTCTCCTGCAAATGATGATATTGCAGACAGTTCTCCTATGATCAGCTGGGGAAATGCGACTGATCCTGACGGTCATGCAGAAGATCTTAGATATACGATCGAACTTGACAGTGTAAATACTTTCAGCTCTGTTTTATTTTCAGATACAACTGAAGCAGGGGAGACATTTACTCAGCTAACTCCCTCTCTAGATGGTGGATACAGATATTATTACCATATTAAGACTATTGATGCTGATTCTCAGGTTTCAGACTGGTCAGCGATCCAGTCCTTTATCACAGTTATTCCTCCTTCAGGTGTCAGCATCACAGATGATGGTGCTAATGTGAACTTGACTTGGGATGAGATGCCAATCAATACAAAAGGTATTGTTTACACCGTTTACAGCAGTGAAGATCCTGAAGCAGTATTCCCAGCAAGCTGGACAGCAGTTGGTTTACAACTTACGACAAATTCGTGGTCAGAACCACATAGCGATAGTAAGAAGTTTTATCGTGTTACTGCCGGTAGTTCGAGTAAAGGAATGGTTATAGAATCTACAAATTCTGAGAAGTAAATATTTTTAAAATATTTGCAATAGCAAAAAGCCCGAAATGTTTCGGGCTTTTTTCACTAAATATCAATTTTTGTTTCTGCTGAAATACAAATTCATTTTAATAGATTAGCTTAATCGTACTTTAATCTGGTTTTTTGATCAGGTAAAACAAGAGATATCATCTCCTGCCATTCAGGGGAATTCCATGTACCCAGTTCATGATGAGTCTTATAATATTTCTCAGGTATCGGATGAGTCCCCACAATAACTTTTATTCCATATTTTTCAGTAATAAATTTTCTAAAATGATCAATAAAGGGGCATGGAGGATATCCGACAACCATTCCTGTTGCAAGATGAATTACATTTGCCCCGTTCTTGATCATTTCTTCAGGAGTATATTCAATATTCCCACCGGGACAACCACCGCAAGAAGTATATCCAACTATTTGAACATCCTCTTCTTTAGGATAAATACTGAATGCCCCATCTCTTTCCTGTAAAGATCTAAAGCATTTTCCACCGGCACAACTTTTATACCGGTCACAAATTATAATACCGACTTTAGTTTTCATTTTGTCACCTGAATTAAATTTTAAAGATCAATCTGTCTTCACCTTTTTCCCATTCCCTAACAATAATGTCAAAAAAACTTTGCATTTTCGCGATACTATCAAAAATTTCTTTTTCTTTCTCCATAACGACACAAACGAAATTTTTCTTTATCCTTTTAATATTCGGACCAAAAACTTTAGAAACAACAACTTGTACATTTTCTTCTTTCAGTAACCCTGAAATGTCTTTAGCTTTCCTTGGATCAGCATGAATTTCTTCTTCCTCTTCTTCAGTGGTATTATCAATTCTTTTAATAAGCTCCATACCAGATGCAGAAATCCTATAAATATCATAGTACTTCGCATCACCGAAATGCCTGTCCATAAATAATTTACCGTCATCAGTTGCAAATGCTGTTATTAATTCCATTTAGTCTCCGATTTACAAATATTATATCTTAAATAATTACTTTCTCCATTTTATTAATGCATTTTCTACTGCTTTCAACAACGGATATCCTGCAGGTGAAGCTGTTAGGAGTGGGTGAGTACCTATTTGAGCAGTAAATAGTGAATTGATATTCATTCTGTTTTGAATAACAATTCCGATCATATTTACAAGCTCTCCTGTTGATAAACCACCGCAAGCTTCTCCACCGAGAATTACACCTGATTCTTTACCAACGATCAATTTAACACACTGCTGGTGTGAATCTGCAAGAGAACCTGGATGTCGGTCAATACCTTCAGCATATCCTGTAACAATTTCAAATCCTTCAGCAATCGCCTGAGATTCTGTTAATCCGGCCACTCCGAAACCGCTATTTCCTATAGCTGTAGAAAAGATAGAGATAGTTCCGCTAAAAGTTTTAATAACAGAAAGTTTAAATAGATTCATTCCAGCCGTACGAGCTTCCGCACAAGCAGTTGAAGCAAGCATTACGGGATTTGGTTTTCTAGTTACAAAGTCTCTTTTTTCAGCACAGTCACCAATAGCAAAAATATCTGGGTCTGAAGTTCTCATATATTCATCCACCCGAATAAATCCTTGATCGTTTAACGGAATATCTGCTTTTTTAGCTAATTTAACATCTGGTCTGTAACCCATCGAAATAATTATGGCATCTGCTTTTAAAATATCACCATTATCGAGTAGCACACCTTCAGCTGATTCTGATCCTACAATTTCTTTAACACTTATTCCTGTCAGAAGATTAACTCCTCTTTCCTTTAAAATCTTTTCAACTTTTTCTGAAATTTCTTTGTCAAATGCTAATCCCAGAATATTAGGCATTTTTTCTATCAATGTTACATTCTTACCGTTTTTATTCAGTTCATCAGACATTTCAACTCCAATGAAGCCTGCACCGATCGTAACAATATCTTTACAATCTTTTAATTGATCCTGCATATCATCAAGATAAATTTTATCCTTTGGAACAAAGAAAACATTATTTTTCTCAAGTCCTTTTAGCCACGTAGGTTTGTGGGGTGTAGAACCAGTAGCGATGACCAATTTATCGTATTCTAATTTATCCCCGCTTTTTAATTCACAAGTTTTGTTTTTTCGATCAATTTTAGTAATCACATCATGTATTACCTTAATTCCAGCCTGCTCAAAAACTTTTTCTGCAGGAAGAATATTATTGTTCGAGGTTTCAACAGAACCAAAGATATATGGAATTCCGCATGGAATCATTGTCTTTGGTTGTTTTGTAACCACAGTAAAATCTTTTTCAGGATGAACTCTCTTACCTGTTGCAGCTACAACCATTCCGGCTGCGCTACTGCCTATAACTACTACATCCGTCTTCATTTTGTTACCTTCTAATTTTATTTATACTATTTAGAATATATACATCTTCTAAATTCATTGATTTTTATGCCTTTTTAAGACTGTTATTCTTAAAAGCACTAAAAGCTTCTTTAACAGTCATATCTCCGGCTCCTATGTAAGAAACAATTCCTGCTTCCTTCAGAGCTGTACCCGCATTTCCACCCGGACCATTACCTGTGATCAAAACATCAGGTTGAAATTCGAATAATCTTTGCGCTGTTCTCGGACCGGCTCCGTGAGCTTCCCCGGCAACATCAGAGTTGTCTATTGATGAGAATTTGTCAGTATCTTCATCATATACAAGTATCCAGGCTGCTCTACCAAATCGGGGATCCATTTTTGAATCCCATTCAGTTCCCTGCGTAGTAAATGCTATTTTCATTTTATTTCTCCTTTTTTTTAATAAGTTGGCGTTATAAATAACGCCCTTACATTTTGTCATCTTCGTGCATCGGTTTATCCCGATTTATCGGGAATACGGAGATCCATTTGCTGGTCGTAAAAAAGAGACGCTGTGGAACGCATCCCTGCGTTCCTTACATAACTATTCTTTTTATCTCGTTCCAAGTATCTGTCAGAGTTTCTCTTAACTTACTTTTATCATATTCTACTATTGTTTTACCCAGTGTCATAGCCTTAGTGAAATTTTCATCATATGGAAGATCAGCTAAATGTACAATTTTTTCCTCATCAAGAAATTCTTTTATTTCATCAGAAACTTCATTATTCAAGTCAGCCTTGTTAATTATACATCCTGCAGGAATTTGAAATTTATTTACAAGTTGATAAACTCTTCTCAGATCGTGTAGCCCTGCCACAGTAGGTTCGGTTACAAGAACCACAAAATGAGCACCTGAAAGAGATGATACAACAGGACAACCAATACCGGGAGAACCATCGACAATAATGAAATCTTTTTTAGTTTCTAAAGCTAACATTTTTGCTTTATTCTTAACATGTGCAACAAGTTTTCCAGAGTTTTCAGAGCCGATGCCAAGTCTTGCATGTATCATGGTATTGTTTACTCTTGTTTCAGATATAAACCATTCTCCAACATTTTGCTCATTCATACTAATAGCTTCCATTGGACAAACACGAGCACAATATCCACATCCTTCACAGTCTAATGGGTTAACTGTATATTCATCATTTTTACAAGGTATTGCATTCCAGCGACAAACTTCTGAACATTTACCGCATTTAACACATAAATTTTGATCTATCTCTGCAAGAACACCACTATAAAAATCTTCAGCAGTAGACTTTTTTGGTTCCATCAGAAGATGCATATCAGCTGCATCGACATCGCAATCAGCAACAACAACATCTTTTCCGCCTAAATACGCAAAAGAAGCAGTGATAGATGTTTTACCAGTTCCACCTTTACCGGAGATTACTACAATTTCTTTCATTTGTTACCTCCGATATTTCTATCAAAAATAAATTTACTTATTTTTTCTAATTCTTTTTTTACTTCAGTAATTTTATCGTATAATAATTCTCCCCGGGAATAAAGTTCTGCAATTTTCCTATCATTGGGTATAGTGGCTATTACAGGAATATTTTCTTTTTCACAGTAATCAATTACATCGTTATTGCCTATACCATAACGATTGACAACAACTCCAATCTCTTTTTTCAAAACTCTCATTGTATCTATTGCGAGTTTCAGGTCATGAAATCCAAAGGGCGTTGGTTCTGTTACGAGGATAACAAAATCAGCATCTTTAGTTGCTTCGATCACCGGACAAGATGTTCCCGGGGGAGAGTCATATAACTTAATTGTTTCTTTCGTATATTTTTCATCAACAAATTCAAGCGTTTGGGATATAAGTGGGACAGCTTGTTCCTGACCGACATCCAATCTGCTCTCAACAAAATTAAGCTTTCCAACTTTGAAATGTTTTAGTTCTCCCATTTTCTCCTGTTTCATAGGAAGAGAATTGTTCGGACATAGCTCACTACAGGCATAACATCCGTGACAAAGCTGAGGAAAGACCATTACTTTTGTTTTCAGAGTAATAACTGCATGAAAATTACAAACTTTCTGACAATTTCCACATAAAGTACAATTTGTAAGATCCCATTCAGGCACCATTCTAAATTTGTCATATTTCTTGATCAATGTACTTTTTAGAAATAACCCTGAATTAGGTTCTTCAACATCAAGATCTACTAAAACGACATCATTGTTTTCAGCTAAAAAGCTTCCTAAGTTGGTGGAAAGTGTCGTTTTTCCAGTTCCTCCTTTACCACTTGCTATAGCTATTTTCATTATATTTAACCTCAAATACTATTTTAGACTTTAGAATTTAGATTTTAGATATGTTATCAACTTCTGACTTCTAACTTCTAACTTCTGACTTAATGTTCACATACATGATCAGGTCCATGTCCACACTGATTGTCTCCAGTTTCAAGCTGATCGTTCAAATAGTTTAAAACCAGTTTAGAAGGATCTTCAGAATTAACACCCATATAAACTTCTATATTGTTCATTGCGAAGAGATCCTGCGCCTTTTGCCCCATTCCACCCGCGATAATAGTATTGACTCCCATATCAGCTAAAAATTTAGGAAATGTTCCAGGTTGGTGCTCAGGTGGTTCAACAAATTCTTCTTTTACGATCTTACCTTCAAAAGTTTCGACTATTGCGAATTTCTCGCAATGACCGAAATGAGCACATAACTTTTTGTTTTCTGTTGGAACCGCGAATAATTTTTTCATTTTGTTTCCTTTTATAATTTTTTAAATTCCACTGATCAATTTCTTAACCAATGACATTAACTCTCTTACTTTTATACAAAGAAAAAATTATAAACCGTCAGCCTTCAAGACTGACGGTTTAAATTATTTACTTATTCAATAATTCTTCTCTGACCAGTGTGTTCCCGCATTCATGGCATTTTAACTGAGTACATGGTGTCCCTTGCTGGTGAGGTATTTTAGCACCGCATTTTGCACAGGCACAAGAACCACCTGTACCCAAGGCACTACCATTATTTCTACCTTTTCCACCGCCTTTACCTAAATCTTGACCCTGGGCGGATCTGCCTTGGCCTCTTCTACTACCGCTACGATTACCATTGCCAAAAAGACTCATTTTATCTATCTCCCGACTCACTAAGTTTCTTCTCCAACGAACTCAGTTGATCTTTAAGAATTCTTATTTCATTTTCCAGCAATGTTTTTTCAGATACATTTGTAGTGAAATCAGAGTTGAAATTTTCACCTCGGAAACCAAAACCACCGCCAAAACCTCTTCCTCCTCTTCTTCTGAAACCACCACCGCCTCTTCCGAAGTATTGGTTACTTTCAGTATAACCGGGACGATCGTTGCCTGCGCAATATCCCATTCTTCTTCCTGTCATTGGGCCTTCACTGTTTGGACCCGTTCTGTCACCTCTTGGCATTTTTACCTCCTTTGTGTCAAACGAATGGCACAGTTTTATCTATTTCTTCCTCTGCAACATCTGCCATGTCCAAAATTTCCTGCAAAGTTTTGTAAGCTGTCAGAATTACATTCCGGACATTTGACTATGTTTGCATTAATGTCTATAATGAACGTATGCCCACATGAATTACAGCGGATAGTATTTTTTCTGAAATGGATATTCCCGCCTTCGATTGTTAGAATGTTTCCATTGATCAACATTCCCGCAACTTTTTTTCTTGCCTGTTCTATCAATCTTGTAAAAGTTGATCGTGAAATATTCATTTCTTCAGATGCTTCTTCATGCCCAAAACCTAAGTGATCAGCTAATCTAAAAGCCTCATATTCATCTAAGCTTAAAAATGTCTGTGAGAGTATCCTGCTCGGTACTCCTACCGGTTTAAATTCAGTGAACATAGGTGGTTTTAAAACACTTCTATTTATTTTAGGTCTTGACATACATTCTCCGTTGTTTAGAAGAAATATAATGAACATATGTGCAAAAGTCAAGTGTAAAATGAGAAAAAACGGAGAGGCGAAAATAAAACAAAGTTAAAATGTCAAATATTTCACTTGACAATAGTTGAGAGTGTCAATAAATTACATCGTGAATTAAAAAAGGCGCAAAATATGGATAAAAATAAAATAGCTATAATATCTCAAATAATGAATATGATGAAGATCAATTGTCAATTCAAGGATAAAAAGATCGCAGCAAAATTAAAAGTCACCTGTTCAGAACTAAATTGCTTAAAACAATATTTTGATGCAGATATTTTATCGGTTAAAGATTTGGCTGAACGCTTGAATATTACATCAGGGGGAGTGACAAGAATTGTAGCATCTTTAGAGGAAGCGGGTATATTGCGAAGAGATATGGATCCCAAGGACAGGCGTGGTATTAATGTTACATTGACACCGAAAGGCCTAAAAACATCAAAAGAACTTTATGAAATTACTATGAATTATTTCAATACTATGTTCGAAAATGTACCCGAAAAAAAAATTGATGCGATATTGAATGGAGTAACTATTTTAAACGATATATGGGTTGACAACATCGAGAATAACGATAAGCTTGATACACAGCTTTCAGGTAGCGATAACTGTTAAAGATAGTTGTAAGTGGTCAGTGGTAAGTGATAAGTGATAAGTGATAAGTGATAAGTGATAAGTGATAAGTGATAAGTGATAAGTG